>DNPI01000126.1 GCA_003501525.1 Planctomycetota bacterium | reverse complement strand
CGCCAATTGCGAGCATTAGGGTTGTACTGACAGTCGGAGCAAGTCCCAGAGGGCACGCCTCTGGAGCTTCTCCGAGTTCAAGGACGATGTCGGCCTCTTCCCCGAGCGGCGTCTGAGAGGTCGAGCAGATTGCCAAGACTGAGGCCCCAATAGACCGGGCAGCCGGGACAAGCCGGACAACTTCCGGAGTTGCCCCGCTTTTGGAGAGCGCAAGAACAACGTCTTCTTGTCGCACGCGACCCAAATCGCCATGAAGGGCTTCTCCTGGATGCAGAAACAGGCTCGAAGTTCCGGTGCTTGCAAATGTTGCAGAGATTTTGCCGCCAATGAGTCCGGCCTTGCCCATGCCGGTTACCACAACCCGACCCTGGCACTTGAGAATCATTTCGCAAGCGTCTTCGAAAGTTTCATCTAGATTCCCATGGGCCCGAGAAAGGGCCTCGGCTTCGAGCTTGAGGACCTCTCGGCCCCTTGAGCGGGCTTGTTTGGGATCAAAAACCATTGGTTTGGGTTCTACTACGGGCGGGACCGACATTCTGTTGAGTATTGTAGGGACCCTTTGGCGGCGCGAGAATGAGGCTCCCGTGGACTTACCCATCATCTTTACCGTAGTTGTCGTTGTTTTGGCAATTACGACTCACGAAGCCGCTCATGCTTGGGTTGCAGATTTGCTTGGGGACCCGACAGCAAGACGCCTAGGTCGGGTTACCCTTAACCCCATTCCGCACATTGACTTGTTCATGACCATTCTGTTGCCGGCGTTTTTAATCTTGTCCAGTGCCGGCGTTATTTTTGGAGGCGCAAAGCCGGTTCCTGTGCAACTGGACCTACTAAGAAACCCTCGCCGAGATTGGGCGCTAGTTGGTGCGGCGGGCCCGGTCAGCAACATTCTGCAGGCCATCGTATGGGGCGCGCTGCTGTCGGTTTTGTTGCATAGCGGAGTGTGGGATGATGGCAGCTGGGGAGTTGGGGTTCTTCAAATAGGGGTATTCGCCAACGTCCTTTTGGCTGTTTTCAACTTTATACCAATCCCGCCCCTGGATGGTTCCCGGGTAGTGATGTACTTTCTTTCCCCTCAGGCCTTGCGAACCTATATGGGCCTGGAGCGGTGGGGCATCTTTATTATTCTTGGCCTTTTCCTTTGGGTTCCACCGTTCCGAGAAATCCTTTGGGCGGGAATTCGTTGGCTAAGCGACTTGATTTACGCACTGGTCGCGATGCCGGAGCTGGGGAGATTTTTTTAGGCAATGATTGAGCCCGTCAATCCGGAGAGCCTCCCGCCCTCGAAGCCGGTCCATGCTCTCGCAGGTTCACCCTCGAGGCTTAAGGAGGAAGATTTCACCGTTCATCTTGACCGGGTTTTTCATGGCCCCTTGGACCTTTTGCTGCAATTAGTCAAAGATCGCGAGGTAGAAATACACTTAATCTCTCTCGCTCAGGTTTGTGACGATTACTGCCGGCACGTTCGGGCCCTTCCCCGCGTTGACGTTGATGCGGCGGCTGATTATTTAGTTGTTGCAGCTACCCTTATTGCAATTAAGAGTCGTGCGCTTGACCCTCGAGAAGAGGTTGAGATGGAAGAGGACGCCTTCGACCCCAACGAAGAATTGGTGCAGCAGCTGCTGGCTTACAAATCCCTTAGAGAGGCGGCCGATGCTCTGGGGGAGCGGAGAGACGAGCGGGAGTCTCTTCTGGCGGCTGGGGGGCGCTGGACAGGCCAGTGCGATAAAGATGAGGGCGAAGAGGAGCAAGAGTGGGATCTAGGGGAGGTTTCTGTTTGGGATCTTCTCCGCGTCGTGGCACGCTTAGAGCAAGAAACAGGTTTTCTCCGCCCCCACCGGGTACGTCGTTCTGGGCGGCCACTGCGCGCATATGTCACAGAGCTTTGGACAAAACTTCAGTCTGAAAAATCATCGAGCCTCCGGAAGCTGTTACAGGACAATCGCGGCTTAGTCCGAGGAGATGCGGTCTATTATTTAGTTGCGCTTTTGGAGCTTGCGAAACAGCAACAGGTCGATTTAAGCCAATCAGCCCCCTTCGAGGACATTGAGGTCGTTTGGCAGGAGGGGGCCGGGGACTTAAACCTTGATGACGTTGACGATGATTTTCACTCAGGCCCAGAATCGGGCGAGAGAGAGGTTGGCGAACTTTTAGGCCCTGATCCTGGGGTCTCGCTGGCTGGCCCGGAAGAGGGCACGTAGAGTGTGCCCCTACGAACAGAAATTATGGCAAATACCCCCGAAACGACAGACGAAACTTTTGCAGCGGATGTTATTGAATCCGAGCTCCCGGTACTTGTTGATTTTTGGGCTCCGTGGTGTGGCCCTTGTCGGGCCATGGAGCCGGCAATTGACAAGCTGGGGGAGTCGATGGAAGGCCGCCTTCGTGTTTTAAAACACAATACACAGGATCATCCCTCGAAGCCGATGGAGTATGGCGTAATGTCTATTCCATGCTTTTTAGTATTCAAAAACGGGGAAGAGGTCGGGAGAAATTTGGGAATGATGGACTACGGAGACCTCGAGTCGTTCGCAGAGTCTCATCTATAAGAACTGTGCCCACATGGGCCCCCTAGGAGCTTGATGCGAATTCTGTTCATCGGGTCTCCGCCCTTTGGGATCCCCTCTTTTGAGGCTGTCCTCAGCAGTGGGCATGAAGTTGTTGGTTTAATAACTCCTCCGGAAAAAAGAGGGGGTCGCGGGTTGTCCACAACGGCAAACAATTTAGTGTCTCTGGCGGAATCATCGGGGATTCCAGTTTTAAGGCCGCCGGTTGCCTCCGGTGGAGAGTCCTTGGCGGCTCTTGAGAAGTTGCGACCAGATTTAGGGGTTGTGGTTTCTTATGGCCAGATATTGACCGCGGAATTTCTTAATCTTCCGCGCTTTGGGTGCATTAATTTGCACGGGTCCCTTTTGCCTCGCTGGAGAGGTGCCAGCCCTGTTCAAGCGTCGATACTTGCAGGGGATGCTTCGACGGGTGTTTGTGTTCAAAAAATGGTTTTAGCATTGGATGCTGGCCCGGTTCTTCTAAGCAGGAGGGTGAAAATTGGGGCGCGGGAAACAGGGCGATCTCTCCAGGCATCATTGGCGCAGGAGGGGGGCTTACTTTTAGAGAGCCTCTTTACCTCTTTAGGCGAAGGCCCGCTTCCTCCGGGAGAGGAGCAGGATCCTGAATGCGTGACCATTTGCAGGAAGGTCCAGAAAGAAGACGGGCGCCTCGATTGGGGCCTATCGGCCACTGAAATTGATAGATGCGTGAGGGCCTATTCAGGCTGGCCTTGGGCTTTTACGTCGCTGGCCGGAGAGGATTACGTTCGCATCCTTGGTGGGCGGGTGGCCGCGAATGTGGAGGGGGAGAGCCCTGGCGTCATTGTGACCGCGGATGAAGAAGGGTTGGTGGTTGCTTGTGGCGATGGGTCCTTTTTGATTACAGAGATTCAACGCCCCGGCCGACAAGCTCTTCCTGTTGCCGAATTCCTTCGCGGATTTCCTCTTGCCCCGGGAGACCGGATCAAATGACATTAAAAGCTTGCCCCCGCCGGCTAGTTTTGGAGCTTCTCTTGGGGGAAGGCCTCCCTCCTTCGCGGAGGTTTCCCGTTGCCGCCGATAAGTTTGGGCTTGAAGGTGCAGACCGGTCGCTGGCTCGCCAGATGCTTTTGGGGGTCCTTCGGCATGGAATAACTCTGGACCAAGTTGCGCAGGCGTATGCCAAAAAGCGCATTCGAGATCCAGCCCTTTGCTGGACCCTTCGCCTTGGGCTATATCAACTTTTTTACTTGGATTCGGTGCCAGACCACGCAGCCGTGAACGAAACGCTTGGGGCTGCGCGTTCGCTTATTCGAGGTAAATCTGGTTTTGCGAATGGCGTTTTGCGATCCGCACAAAGGGGAAGCTCTCTCTTCAGGGCTGGCGAAGCCCGAGAGGCCGGTTTTTCCCTTGAGGGGGAATCTCGCTCTTGGGTTTTTGATCGCCGTATTTTTCCAGATGCTGAGGCTGATGCTGTGACCCACAATGCCAGATTGCACGGCTTTCCGGATTGGCTCGCACGAAAGTGGTTCCGGGATGTTGGGGAGGCGGTCTCCGTCGGGCGGATGCAAGCTCTTAACAAGAAGTCACCGCTTTGGCTCCGAGTTAATCCGTTGAGATCGGACCGGACGAGTATTCGCCGAACCCTTGAGGCGGTGGGCCTTGAAGCGCAGGAGGGAAGTCATGAGCTTTCGCTCGTTGTAACAGGCAACAGGGGTCCCATTGCGAATCTCCCGGGATTTTCCGATGGAGCTTGGTCGGTCCAAGACATTTCAGCCCTTGAGGCGACGGCGCAGGGCTTGTTGGCCCCCGGAGAGCGGATGCTAGACCTTTGCGCTGCTCCTGGAGGGAAAAGTTTTGCGGCCTTCGAGCTTGCAGGAGGAGAGGCGGAGGTGGTGTCTTGCGACATTTCTGCCAGCCGCCTCGCTAGCCTGGAAGACGATGCCAAGCGACTGGGGCACAAGATTGCGACTTGCGTTCTCGATTCGAGATATTCCAACATTCCCAGGGGGCCATGGGATTTGGTGCTTATGGATGTGCCATGCACGAATACGGGCGTTCTTGACAGGCGGCTTGAGGCCAGGCACCGCTTACACAAGAAATCAGTTCACGATGCATGCACAATCCAGAACTTGATTCGCAAGCAAGCGCTTCCTTTGGTTCAGGGGCCTGGAACCAGAATCCTTTGGTCAACCTGTTCCTTGGAGCCGGAAGAGAATGAAGAAATGGTAGAGCGATTAGCTCGAAAGGGGAACCTTGAAATTGTGTCACAGGCGCGCTTTGAGCCCGACAACTCGAGGAGCGGCGGATACGCTTCACTTCTTGCTCCAGCGGCTCAGGTTCGCGAAGCAAGGGAGTAGTGATTTTTCCATGACAGTTCATCCAGATTCCGGGTCAATTGCTGGCAGCGTTGCCGCTCTTTGTGTTTTGACTTTTTGGGCCATTGCGCGCCTTTCCTCTCAGAGCACGGCACCGCCCTTGCCGGAGCCAGCTAGCGCTGTGCCGCTAGGGCTGGCCGATACCGAACCACTGGCCGCACCGACACCGCAAGATTTCCGCAGTTCTTGGGAAAAGGACCCGAGGTGGGACGCTGCCTGGGAGTTGGGCGAGGCGGCCCAGGTGCGGCTCAAGAAGCTTTGGGCGTGGCAGGACCGGGAGGGCGGTGACCCCTTCTATTTTCGCTCTGAGACCAAACTCGCCCAGGAGCAGCTCGGCAAGGCTTTAGAGTTGTTCGACGACCTTGAGGCTGACTTCGGAACCAGTTCGGGCGCTGGGGCTGAGATTCGCCGGGCAAAATCTCGTTTCTCTCGGGCTCTAGCAGATACTCGGTCAAAAGGGGGTCCTTAATAGTGGTCCTCAAGCTGGGTTATAACTCGAATGGTTTTTCCTCTCACGGGCTTAAAGAGGGGATTTCGATGTTGGCGGATTACGGATACTCTGCCGTTGCCATTACCCCAGATGTGGGGCATTTGGACCCGCGCTATTCAACGCCCGGAGACGTTCGCGCAATAGGCACCTTTTGTCGTGATTTGGGGATGGATGTGGTGCTGGAGTCGGGAGCACGATTTGCACTTGATCCTAGGCGCAAGCACCGACCGAATCTTCTTGAGGTGGACGAGGGGCGAGACATCCGCCTTAAGTATCTGCGGCACCTTGTGGAATGGTGCGATCTCCTGGGGGCAAAGGTCCTTAGCTTTTGGTCGGGCGTTGTCCCCCAGGGCCAAACGACCGAAGGGGCGGCGGGCCGACTGGCGGAGGCATGCGAAAACCTTGGCAATTTAGCCACACGCTATGGGGCGAAAATTGCCCTGGAGCCTGAGCCTGACCACTTTATTGATACAGCGGAGTCATGGAAGAAGTTTTGCGGAAAGTTCTCGCCGCCGGTTGCGCTTGCGCTAGATGTTGGGCATTGCCTCGCTACGGGAGAGGGTGAGCCAGAAAAGGTTCTGACAAAATATGCGACTGACGTCGTCAGCCTGCAGTTGGACGACATGGTAAGGGGTGACCATTGCCACCTTGCGCCAGGGGAGGGAGACCTAGATTGGCCCGCTCTTTCCGCGACCACCCAATCCCTCAATTTAACTATTCCAGCATGCTGGGAGCTTTCTCGTGATAGTCATCGCTTTGATACTTTGGCCCCAGAGGTTGCCGCCTTTTCAAGAAAAGTAGGTCTTATTTGAAAAGCGAGTTTTCTTTTGCGAGATTTTGAACTGTCCAGTCGGAGGGTGGCCTCCAGCCAACGGGGGGCTTGTCGTCTGCGCAAAGAGGGGTAACCCTTTTTGCTTTTAGCCAAGCGTCTAGGGCGGAAGAAAGGCTTTGGGACAAATCAGGGCGCGCCTCAGCCTCATTCCTTTCCTCTCCGGGGTCCCGCTCTAGGTGGAAAAGTAGATTTCGCGTTTTCCCATCTTTGTGCAGGGATCTGCGCACCAGCTTCCAGGGCCATTGGATAAGGGCATAATTTAAAGATCCAGGGCTGCAGGCGGTAAACACTAGGGGGTCTTTCGGGGGAGGCTCCCTCCCCTCCCAATGAGCTCGAAGATCTTTTCCGTCAGCCTCTGGGTCGGGTTTGGCGCCACCGGCGGCCAGCAAGGTGGCGGAGATGTCCATCAGCGAAACCGGGGCGCTAAAGCGCGAGCCGGGTGGAATTGCTTCGGGCCACCTGATTGCGGCTGGAACGCGAATTCCGCCTTCAAAGGTTGAAGCTTTTCCGCCTCTCAGGATCCCGTTGTCTCCGCCCCACCCTCTTGCCGCTCCGTTGTCAGAGAGGTAGAGAGCGAGAGAGGGGTCCCATTTCTCTGCTTTATCCGCGGCGTCAATGATTTTTCCGACAGCTGTATCCAGTTCTTCCACCATGGCGAGAAAAGTTTGCCTCTGTGGGTCGTTGATGTTTTTGTAGCCTTGAATGGTTTCGGTTGACGCTTGAAGCGGTCGATGTGGCGCGTGAAAGGAAACAACGAGGAAAAAGGGTTGCTCTGGGCTAAGGGTATTAATCCACGCAACAGCCTCTTGTGCGATGAGAGAGGAGGAGTGTCCACTCTGAGTAAGACTGTTCCCATTACGCTGCCAGTCATAGCCGCCATCCCGGCTGTAATGGGTGATGTGATCGATGCTGCCAGTGAGGAAGCCCATAAAGTGGTCAAAGCCTCGGGCATTGGGGTGGGCCATCGGGGTGCCATGGCCTAAGTGCCACTTGCCGACTAGGCTTGTTTTATACCCCTGGCCCTGGAGGCGATCAGCCAGGGTGGGTATTCCCGCCGGTAGGCCACTTGGGTCCCAGGGGCGGATAGGCCGAAAACCCATCCCAAAACCCGCGGGTGATCGGCCCGTAAGCAAGGCTGCCCGAGAGGGCGTGCAAAGGGGAAAGGCATAGCACTGTGTTAGCTCTGCGCCTTCCCGCGTGAAGCGCTCAAAGGTTGGCGTTTTGGCCTGGGGATTGTGGACCGAAACATCTGCCCACCCCAAATCATCGGCCAAAAAAATTATGATGTTTGGCGGGCGGGCTTCTCCTTGGTTGCTCTGCGGGACAAGGGCAAGGGCTAAAGCGGAGACCCCCAGGAGCATTTAGCCCGCAGCCTCCAAAACCTCTTGCTCGGTCAGCAGGCGGTCGGACGACTTTGCCTTTTCCAGGACAGCTTCAATGCGTTTTTCAGTTGGCTCAACGCCCCTTTTCTCTAAGAACCAAATGACATTGCTGCGACCACTCATTGGCCCCACGGAAATTTTTTGCTCCATGCCAAAATCGTCTGCTGGAACTCCGGAATAAACACGATTAGCAAGCCATGTGTCTTTCTTGCGGAACGCCTTAATTACGGCCGAGGCGTGAACCCCGGTTCCCGTTTCAAAGGCATCCGGGCCAAAAACGGGATACTCATCGCGCAGGGGCCGACCAACAGCTTTTTGAGCAATTTCGACGTACTCCTTGAGAGGGGTTAAATCTCTATCGATCCAGCCGAGTAATTTGAGATTAACCAGCAGAAGGTCCATTTCGGTGTTTCCGGCCCTTTCTCCGACGCCAAGCGCACACGCGTGAGCGCGCTCTACCCCGGCGGAAAGCGCGGCGAGCGTGTTTGCCAGCCCCAGTCCTCGATCACGATGCCCGTGCCAGTCCAACCCAACAGAAGAAAACCCTTTTGTCTCGCGGAATTCAACCATCCAATCGACAAGGTTGCGAACGCCCTCGGGGGTTGCGCTACCTACGGTATCGCATAGGCAAAGCCGGTCTGCCCCCTCATCCAGGGCCGCACCATATAGAGCTTCGAGCATAGATGGTTGAGCTCGGGCAGTATCCTCTGTCACGAACATCAGGGGGAGATTGTTTTCCTTGGCAAATCGAACGGATTCCCGAACATTTTTAACCATGTTTTCGAGATCCCAATCTTCTGCGTATGCCCTAATAGGGCTGGATCCGATGAAGGCGCAAACTTCGATTGGTGCGCCGAGGGCCTGAGAAATCTCAACCACCGGCTCAATGTCATTTACCAGAGTCCGACAAGCGACGTTTGGCGTAATGTTAAGGGGCAGCATTTCGCTGGCGATTGCGAGGATATGTTCCCGCGCGGTGGCCCCGGCACCTGGCAGGCCAATGTCAGCTGTGTCTATGCCTAGGCTGTCCATCAGGTGGACGAGCTGAATTTTTGACTCTAGGGGTGGGTCTATTACGGAGGGGCACTGCAGGCCATCTCGAAGGGTTTCGTCATCGAGCAGAATGGGAGATGGGGGCTTTGGGGGAGGCGTTGCCCCAGCTCTTTCCCAGTCGTGTATTAATTGTTCCCTGTCCACTTTCAGCCTTCGCTGCTGAGGAATTCGTCCAATTCTCCCTGACGCAGGCGCGGGGGCCCATCAACCCCAGCAAGGATTTGCTCTGTTGCCCAGTCTGACAGGCCAAAGAGAACGGCGCGGTCTTTTCCGTAATCATGGTTGCGCACCATGACGATGTCAGATTCCCGCAATCGACTACCTTCGCTCAGCGAGTGTCGACGCCGGATAAGCTCGTTACGAGTTGAGGTGACAACGCGAAGGCATTCGAGGGCCGGGAGGAAGGGCTCGACTTCGATTAATTCGCTAAAGAGGAGATGGAGAACTACCAAAAGGTCATCTTCGCCGAGTCTGTACTTGCGCCGAAATCGCTCGATGGCAAACTCGCGGGCGCCTGGCGTTAGGCCCAGCCTTTTCCTGGAGCGGAGCCAGGCATCCCGGGCTGCTTTGTCTGCTCGTGCCCCCCGATTCGACAGTTCACTGTTTTCGCCAGCGGCATCAAATAGGGCTTCTGCGCGCTGGAGGCATAAATTTCGCCAGCGGTACAGGTCCCATAGAAACGCTTCTTCATTTGCATAGGGCCCGGGTTCCGGCTCAGCCTCATCAACAGATGGATTCGGCGGCAAGAAAAGTGCGAGTCCCTTTGGGGTGGCGGCAAAAACCTGCTCAAGCGGATCGAGCCCGCTTGAAACGGTTCCGGAGGAAATCCACCGGTTCTTGCGCAGGCCCGCGCTTTTCCCAAGGGCCTCTATCGTTTTTGTGCGAGGGAGCCCGGCGCTATGAACTAGTCCAACAATTTCCCCTCCTCGCAAAGACTCCATTGACCCAATTGTGCGGCGATGAAAGAGAAGCGCCAGCACAAGAAGCTCAAGAATCTCTAAATTTTCAACACCGTTGCTCGATCCAAAAGAGGGCAAATCTTCAAGCGCTTTGGTGCGGAGCTCTTTTGCTCGGCTTTCTTCGAGAGTCTTGCTTTCTGTGGCATGCTTGCTCGACCTTTTTTCCGTAAGGGTGCGCAGTTGGTCGCAGAATTCCAGAATGCCTTCGAGAGCCTTTGGGTTATGGTCCATAAATAGTGGTAAGACGTGTGGCGATGATAACGGGTTCGGGCCTTCCGGGAAGCCCGCCGCTACTATTAGATGAGAAAAGGAGAAATCAAGCCATGGCGCGTCGTCGAGAATTAAGGCAACAGGTCCTCCAGGCCCTGAGGGACCACCTGGAGGGGTCTGCTGGGGAGCCGTTTAAGCCGGCCGAGAGTCACCATCCAGCGGACTTGGCAGATGTTCTTTGGCTTGATATGGAGAAGGAGGAAGCGCAGCGTATTTTTAGAGGGCTGTCACAGGAGGAGGCCGCTGAGGTTTTGGCCGAAGGCGAGCCCCAATTGCAGCAAATAGTCCTTGAGGGCATGGACCCTGAAGAGCTTGGAAGCTTGCTTGGCAAGATGCCGGCTGATGACGGGGCTGACCTTTTAGAGGTTTTGTCAGAGGAAGTCCGCTTGCAGGTTATGTGTTTTGTTGACCCGGAGGAGGCGGCAGATTTGCGGCACCTGTCAGGTTATCCAGCAGATTCTGCTGGTGGGATGATGACGACCGAATTCATCGCGATTGAGCCAGGGGAACACGTAGGCGACGTGTTAAAGCGAATCAAGAGGGATGAAGATGAAGCTGAAACCATTTATGCGCTTTATGTGGTTGACGACCGCGGGGCCCTTATAGGTGTGCTTTCTACGCGCGAGCTGCTTGAAGCCGGCATTCACGAAGATATCAAGGAAATCATGAATCCCGATGTTCTCCAGGCGCGAGTGGATGAGGATCGGGAAGAGGTGGCGCACCGGATTCTTCATTACAACCTTGGGGCCATTCCAATTGTCGACCCTCGCGGCCACGTGGTTGGCATTGTGACCGCTGACGATGCGCTGGAGGTCCTCGAGGAGGAGGGCTCAGAGGACGCCCTTTTACTCGCAGGGGCCGGCGCGGACTCTGATGCAATTGAGCCGCTATTGAGTAAGGTGATGCATCGGGCCCCAATGCTGGTGGTTACTGTTGCGGCTGGCCTACTCATGTCCCGCCTTATGAATTTTTTTGCTTCGAAGTCGGGAGTCGAGATGTCGAATTTTGGGGGCACCGTTTGGGCGGACTTGGTTGCTTACGTCCCTATGGTGCTGGCTCTTTCTGGCACCATAGGCATGCAAACTTCAGCGGTTCTTGTTCGTGGCTTTGCAGTGGGTCAAATCGCTCCTGGCCGCCGGATCCCCATTCTTTTGGCCGAGGTGCAAGTTGGTGCCCTGCTTGGATTTTTTTGCGCCCTTCTTGCTACGCCTGCGGCGGCAATTTTTGCGGGAGACTGGGGATTCGGGCTTGTAATGGGGCTAGCCTTGTTCCTTGCCATGACATGGGCAGCGACCGCTTCTAGCTCGATTGCTATGGGTAGCGAGGCCGCTGGTCTTGACCCTGCCTTGGTGTCTGGCCCAGTAATGATGGCGGTTAGCGATCTTTCGGCGGTTGTGTTGTTTTTCGGGTCGGCTTTTTTGCTTCTACAGTGAGGCCTTGGCTAAAGCCTGTTGGCGCGGTTGCGATTATTAGTGTCGTTGTGGGCCTGCTCGGCCCCTGCTTCCCCGCCCAGATACATGGCCCGTCAATGCGACCATGGCTAGCAAGTGGCGATTGGGTTTTGGTCCATGGGGTTAGCGCGGGAGATATTCGCAGGGGAGATGTTTTGGTTTTTAAGGAGCCGGACTCCGGGGTTTCAGCGGTCAAGCGAGTTGCCGCTCTTCCGGAGGAGGAGATACTCATCTTGGATGGGGATGTTTTTATTGATGGATCGCGCGTGTCGCCATTTATGCCTACCTCTTCAGCAATGATCCCCCTTATTCGTGTGCAGGGTGCTGGGATTGAGGAGAGTTTTGGCGTTAATCCTTTGCCCTCTAGTGCTCGCTCTCCAGGTGCGGGGCTTTTTGGGGACAAGGGTTTTTTTGAGCCTCACACAGAGGGCTGGATTGCTCGCAATACGGCGACAGCATTTCTTCTTGGCCCCCCGCGTGACGGAATGCTTTTTCGTGGGGAGCGGGTTCCCGGTCAGCGACCGGCAGAAGACCTTGGGATAGAAGTTGATGTTGAGCTGTTGCTTCCGTCTTCGGTTGGGTTTGTGGTCCTCCGCGAGGGGGACACGTCTTTTTTTCTCAGCCTCGGGCAGCAGGGTCGAGAGGCGCGCCTTTCTTCGCATCGCGGCGAAAAAATACTCGAGCTCGCGGTTGCTGCAGACTTGCCTTATCGGCCACGTGGAAAATTGTTCCTTACCCTGGCAAATCAAACGCTGCAGGCCTCGCTAAATGGTGAGCCCCTCATCTTGCCCATGGAATATGATGGAGTAGAGCCTATCGTTCTTGCGGATGTCCCCGCATCTGTGCGTTGGGAGCAGGCAGGGTTTGGCGGTGACGGGGCTCTTTTTCGGGAGGTAGGGGTCGCGAGGGATTACCGATGGGGAAATGCCGGAACCTATGCCTGTGGGGAGGTGTTGGCCTTGGGGGGCGAAGAGGTATTCGTTTTGGGTGACAATTCTGAGTCTAGTCGCGATAGCCGCCAGTATGGCCCGGTTAAAATCTCTGCAATTCGCGGGCGGGTTGGCCTGCGCCTTCCCTCCCTGTCCCTGCCTCGCAAAACAGGGGTTGATGGCTAGAGGCAATTTAGATGTAGGGGCTGCTTGGATGGTTCAGTTCCAGAATGGGGACGACGCCGCGTTCGATAAGATTGTCATTGAATACCAGGGCTCAGTTTTTGGCATGCTTCGAAAGACCTTGGGGTCTCATTCGATGATTGAGGACTTGGCCCAAGAGGTTTTTCTCCGGGTTTGGCGAGCCAGGGATAGGTATCAGCCCCGAGGCCTATTCACCACATGGCTTTTTAGGATTGCGTTTAACCTTGCGTTGAATCAAATTCGCGATGACTCTCGGAAAAAAGCGCAATCTGTTCAGGACCTGGAATCCAAGCAGGGGGAACTTCCGGATTTAGCGGACAATTCCGTTACCCAGCCCTTGGACGAGCAGGAGTGGAGCAAAATATTAGACGAAGCTCTTGCGGATTTGCCGGAGAACCAAAGGGTTGCGCTGGTGTTACAGCATTACGAAGGGCTGGATCTTGCCGCTATAGGCGAAGTTCTTGACATTAGCCCGAAAGCCGTGAAATCACTCTTACACCGCAGCCGCGAGAAATTGAAAGCCATGCTTGTGCATTTGAGGGGCCGGGAAGATGACTAAGGACTGGCTGGGCTCCATGCTGGATCGCCATTCAGCCCATTTGCCTCCACGAGGTTTTCGCGATCGCGTCTACGCCCGCATTAAAGATGACGCGGCAGTCGTTAGCCCACGGACGCTTTGGCAGAACGCAAGGCCCTGGGCGGCCGCGGCCGCCATATTGTTAAGTGTGAGCTTTTGGTTTGGTTGGAGTGCCCCTCCTATCACGGAACTGCCGATTGCCGTGTCTCGGGCCGAGGTCGAGGCTTTGTTGACCGGCGTTGTAGACCTGGGGGCTTGGAACCTAGTGTCCGACGACTTTATTGACCTCGCCTTGGCCAACGAAACGCTTGGGACCTGGGTGCTTGAGTCTGGGGGGGACTTTTCCCCTAGTTCTGGCCTCTATGGCTATGAATACTATTAAGCAGCGGGAATAAACTGGGCCCTTGCGGCTTCCCTCTGTTCCATTCCCCCAAGCTCGGGGCTTAAGGGGCGTGGATTTCATCGATCTTCGTAGCCCCAGCGAATTTCTAAGGGACCATGTTCCAGGCGCGAGAAATGTGCCTCTTCTGGACAATCAGGGCCGCGCGGCAGTGGGGCTCCTTTATCACAAGAAATCCCCAGAAGCGGCCCTTGCCTATGGGCTTAGGCTTGTAGAGCGGGGCCTTGGCCAAAAGCTTGAAGCGGTACTGGGGCGCCCTGTTTCCCGGGTCGAGTGGGGGCGTATTTTTCAAGCCCTCGCTTCGCGGCTGGGGAGGAAGCTTGGGGAAATACGGCTAGAGACGAACCATGAGCTCGCCAGCGCGCCCAAGGTGAAGGTGGTTTATTGCTGGAGAGGCGGCATGCGTTCATCTTCGATGGCGGCTCTCCTAAATTTAATGGGCGAGGGCCCTGTTGCCGTTTTGGAGGGTGGCTACAAGGCATATAGGGGCTGGGTAATGGATAGCGTTTCCTCCATCTCTGGATCTATTCCCCTATTGGTTCTCCGGGGCCCCACGGGCGTGGGGAAAACCGACGCCCTGAGGAATCTTGAGGAGGTTATGCCCGGGTCCACTCTCGATTTGGAGGGAATGGCCCAGCACCGGTCCTCCGCGCTTGGGGATATTGGCACAAGTCCAGTTAGCCAACCGGCCTTTGAGTCGGCCATAGTTGCCCGATTGGGGGCAATGTCATCTCCTCCATGGTTTATAGAAGGGGAAAGCCGGAAGGTTGGGGACGTCCAGATTCCTTTGGGCCTGTTTCAGGCGATGGAAAGAGGGGATCAGATTCAGATAGAAGCTCCTCTCGAGTGGCGGGTCGACTTTCTGGGTCATGAGTATCTTGGTCACCCTGACGCTTCCGCCTCCTTGGCCGAACGCCTCCCATTCCTCGAATCTCGTATGGGGTCAGAGTGGTCTGGCCGATTGACGGGTGGTTTAGCCCTAGGTCGCTGGAGGGAAGTGGCGAAGGGCTTGCTCGAGAACTATTACGACCCTCTCTATTTGCACCATGACAGGGGCCGAAATTTTTTGGAGACCCTTAGGTCGGATAAGCCCGGTCTGGTGGGCGATCTAATTTCGTTGCGCGAACAGGGAGCAACCCTTGCTCCGCCAGCTTAGGATTGTCCTGGGCCTCTTTCTTGTCCCCCCCCTAGGCCATCTCCCATGTGCGGCTTTATTGGCATTGCAGCTCAGCCAGGCACTGACGTGTCGGCGGAGATTTATGACGGCCTTATTTCCCTGCAACATCGAGGGCAAGACGCTGCGGGGATACTTTCTCTAGACGGTGCTTTCCACTTGAGGAAACAAAATGGGATGGTGCGGGACATTTTCAGCCCGGAGGACATGGCCCGGCTTAAGGGCAATATCGCCATCGGCCATGTGCGCTACCCAACAGTTGGCGCAGGAGGCGAAGAGGATTCGCAGCCGTTCTATATCAATTTTCCTTTCGGGGTTGGCATGGCCCACAATGGCAACCTCACGAATTTTCTCGACCTGAAGGGTCGACTTTTCCCGCAAGAAAATATCTGCCTTCAAACTTCTTGCGACCTCGAAGCCATTCTTTACGCCTTCGCTCGCGCTTTCCAGGGCACCGAAGATGTTGCCCCCCTGCGCGATCGCTTTCGCGCTGCCGTTGAAGGAGTTTTCCAGCGCTCATTGGGGGCATATTCCGTGGTGGGGATTCTTGGTGAAGGTGCTTTGTTTGCCTTTCGGGATCCGACTGGAATAAAGCCCCTTGTCATCGGGAGGCGGGATACGCCGAGCGGCCCCGAATGGGCTGCCGCCTCCGAAAGCGTTGCGCTGGACTTGCTAGGGTTTGAAAGAGTGAAAGACTTGGCCAATGGGGAAAGCTTTCTTGTCACCCCGGGCCAGGACCCGGAATTTGTGTCGATGCGGGAGGAACCACATCGGCCGTGCGTTTTTGAATTAGTCTACTTTGCGAGGCCGGACTCGATGTTGGACGGCCTTAGCGTCTACAAGACGCGCCGACGGTTTGGAGAAACACTAGCGAAGCAGTGGATAGAAACGGATGGGCCTCAAGCGGATGTGATAATTCCTATCCCGGATTCTTCTCGGGATGCCGCGCTAAGCATGGCTAATTTCATGGGCCTTCCGTACCGCGAAGGGTTTATTAAAAATAGGTATGTAGGCAGAACATTCATCATGCCGGATCAAGAGGCCCGGCAGACGTCTATTCGGCGGAAGCTGAACCCGATCCCCCTTGAATTCGAGGGAAAGGATGTCCTTTTGGTGGACGATTCAATTGTCCGGGGAAACACCTCACGGAAGATTATTCAAGTTGCTCGCAAGGCTGGAGCGCGGAAAGTTTATTTCGCGACAACCTCTCCACCCCTTCGGGCCCCTTGTCCATATGGCATAGATATGGCAACTCGCCAAGAGTTGGTTGCTCGGGACAGGTCGGTCGAGCAGATTCGTCGTGAAATTGATGCAGACCATTTGATATACCTAGACATTGAGAGAATGATTGATGCTGCCAAGGTAGGGAATCCCGATATAGAAGATTTTTGTGCAGGCTGTTTTACGGGCACTTACCCAACTACTGAGGCAAAGGCGCATCTTGCCGCCATTGAAGAAGAGCGGCTTGCCGCTCAGGCTTAGCCGAAATGCCCCGCTTGGTGGAGCTCGATCGGGATCACCCCGGGTTTAGAGACCCAGGCTACAGAGAGCGGCGCGATGCAATTGCGGAAGCAGCCCTAAACCACCGGGGGGGCCCACCGCCGCAGATAAATTACACGCAAGAGGAAAATCGAGTGTGGAGCGAAATATGGACGCATTTAGCTCCTTTGCACCAGCGCTTTGCTCCCGCGGGGTACCGCTCCTTGTGTTCTCGTTTGGGCTTTGAAGAAGGCCGTATTCCGCAGATGCGGGACATAAATGAGCGTTTACTCCCGGCAACCGGTTTCCAAATGCAGCCAGTAGCTGGCCTGATAGAGGCAAGCGAGTTTTTAACTCAACTTGGCGGGGGCGTTTTCCTGGCTACGCAATATGTGCGTCACCCGAGTACGCCGCTCTATACCCCTGAGCCGGACGTTGTCCACGAAGTCGTGGGCCACGCGGCGTCATTTCTGCATCCTGGCATTGCTGACTTGAACCGAATGCTTGGTCGTGCCGCCCAAGGGGCGCCAGAGCCAATTCTTACTCAGATTGAGCGTGTCTATTGGTGGACGATGGAGTTTGGCGCCCTAATTGAAGATGGCCATCCGCGAGCCTTTGGCGCGGGGCTACTTTCCTCGTTTGGCGAAATCCGCCGCTTAGAAGAAGGAGCGAATCTTCTGGATTTTGATGTAGAGGCGATGGCCTCTCGGGATTACGACCCAACGGATTATCAGCCGGTTATTTTTGTGGCCTCTTGCTGGGAAGAGTTCGACGGCAAGCTCCGCGAGTGGCTGGGGGGAAGGGCTTAAAGCTTCCGTTAACGCCGGAAGCCCCAAAGCAGCCAAGGGCTAGTCAAATTAGCCACGCCTCATTTCGGAACACAGTCTCATCGTCCAGGGTGACCGTGTCGGTATCGACGAAAACATCGACATGGTGCTTCGCCCTCTTCTTCTTAATATTTGGTTTGTTGTAGATATGGTGTTTTGCGCCGAGGGACAGGTGCACACCGCACATCCGCTCGAAAGTCCCGATATCGCTTACGGTCCTTGTTTTTGAGAATGCGCGGTTAATCCCAAACCCCAGCTCGCGGACCCAGATTACCCCTTCGTCGGCGCGGATGTTGGACAGCACGCGATCAAACTCTGGTGTTGAGTTAATGACGCCAGACACTTGCCCCTGCTTGACAATTAGGGTGATGGGGCCTTTGGGTTTATTAACCGTAAAGTCAACGTCACCGAAGAACCTGATGGAGACGTGACCATTCACGGCACAGAGGTCTTTCGATTCGGTAAAAACTTCGCCGATGGGGAATTGCCCTCCGACATTTTTCATGTCGGTGTAGTCGCCGATGTTGATTTTTGCGGATTCAAAGGAAGAGGGAAAGACCAATTCACCCCCACCGCTGCAGACAATGCCTACTTCGGCCTCGTCAATGCGCTGCTTGAGTCCATGCCCAATTCGCATGAAATAATCTTGGTCATAATCGAGAGAGTCAAGGTATGCGGGAATTTCGAGGTCGCCTATTCTTGCCAAGTGAGGGTGTTCAATCACCTTGAGGTTTCGCTTAAACAATTCCAGGCGTATGCGAAAAGAATCGAGACGAAAGCTTGAGGACTGAATTAGCACGACAAGGTCGCCAGGGCTTAAATTTTCGAAATGCTCTTTAATGGCGGGGCCTTCCGTTTCTTCAAACTGCACGCATGCGCTGTTGGGAAGGCATGCCCGATAGGCCTTGGTCAGGACCTTGGCAAGCTTTGATTTGTCGTCCCATACAATTAGCGCTGCTTGCTTGTCTGAGTGTTTGATGGCGAAATCCAAAATTCCCCGTAAATTTTGCGCCACGGGCAGAAAGTCGGAGTTCAAAGGAGGCGTTACCGAATTAGATTTGGGTGGTGCGCCCGAGAGGATTCGAAC
>DNPI01000037.1 GCA_003501525.1 Planctomycetota bacterium | reverse complement strand
CGATTAGAGATTTCCGCAAACGCGATTTTTAAGAAATTCCCCAGATTGGGCTTAATTTTTGCGAATTCTGCTTTTTGGCATTCCAAAAGTCGGCTTTTGGGGCTATTTTTTGGTAAATGACTCCTTTTTTTGACAAAAAATGCAGTTTTCGCGTGAATACTCTTATTCATTTCTCTAACCTTCCGCCATTCCCTAAAGGAGAAAAACTACATGAACCCAACCATGACAAAAGAGACCGTAGAAGCTAGTAAAGAAATCTCCCCTTCAATGACAAAGGACGAGATCTTCGCCCACATGAAGAAATACGACGTCCGCTTTCTGAGGATGCAATTTACGGATATCACTGGCAACAATAAAAACGTCGAAGTTCCCTCGAGCCAATTCGAACCTGCGCTAGACGGAAAAGTTCTTTTCGATGGCTCCTCCATCGAAGGCTTTACTCGCATCGAAGAGTCCGACATGGTGCTCAAGCCTGATTACGCGACCTACCACCTAGACCCTTGGCCCTCCTTCGGCCAGCAACACACAGAACACGGGAAAGTCGCCCATATTATTTGCGATGTCTACAACCCGGATGACACGCCGTTTGAGGGTTGTCCGAGATTAACCCTCAAAAAGATTTGCGCTGAAGCAGCCGCTTTGGGTTACACGATGAACTGCGGGCCAGAAGCAGAATTCTTCCTGTTTTCACGAACTGCTGACGGAGCAGCCACGACAAACACGCACGATTCTGCTGGATATTTCGACCTAGCCCCAACAGACCTCGGGGAGGAGTGCAGGCGTGAAATCGTTATCGCCTTGGAAGCGCTTGGCTTTGAAATTGAAGCGGCGCACCACGAGGTGGCACCTGGGCAACACGAAATTGACTTTAAATACGGTGACGCTGTCAGCACCGCGGACAAGCTCTCTACTTTCCGCTTTGTAGTCCGCAAGGTTGCTCAAGACATGGGCCTCCATGCCACGTTTATGCCTAAGCCAATTTTCGGACAAAATGGCTCAGGAATGCATGTGCACCAGTCGCTCTACAAGGGTGACAACAATGCTTTCTTTGATCCAAATGGTGAATGGGAAGGGATATCCGACATTATGACTTGGTACGTCGGCGGACTTCTGGACCATGCTCGCGGCTTGGTGGCAATTACCAACCCCATTGTGAACTCTTATAAGCGGTTGGTTCCTGGCTACGAAGCACCAACTCATCTGGCGTGGTCAATGAAGAACCGGTCGCCACTGATTCGGGTTCCAGCCACTAGAGGAGAAGGCACGCGGTGCGAGCTGCGTATGCCGGATCCTTCCTGCAACCCCTATCTAGCTTTCACCTCTATGCTGGCCGCAGGGATTGACGGCGTCAAAAATCAAACCGAACCACCCCTCCCCATCACCGGCAATGTTTACAAAATGAGCAAGCGAGAGCGGTCCAGGTTGAAGATTAAAAGCTTGCCCGCAAACCTTGGCGAAGCCCTTGATGCACTCGAAAAAGATACGGTTCTTAAAGAGGCCCTCGGTGAGCACATCTTCGCCAACTTCGTAAATGCGAAGCGGGAAGAGTGGGGCGAATACATCGCCGCAGTACACCCATGGGAAATCGATCGTTACCTAACGACCCTTTAAGAATGATTAACTAAAGGAAAGCCCTCACTGAGGACCAATTCCTGAAAGAGCCCGGACAATTTCAACATAAGTTGTCCGGGTTCTCCGTTTCCAATAACTCTGCCGTCAATTTCGAGCACCGGCGCGAGCTCTCCCATCGTTCCGGTGCAAAACACTTCCTCTGAGCGATAGAAACGTGTCAGAGAAAGGTCCTCCTCAAACGCTGAGATATCAGCCGCGGCGCAAATATCTAAAATTGCCGCTCGAGTAACTCCTTCTGGGCAAGCGATAGCCCTCGGCGTGCGAACGACTCCGCTGTCGACAAGAAATATATTCGTTGCATTTGTTTCGGCAACAAAGCCATCTTTGTCGAGCATAATCGCATCATCCGCGCCAGCTTGGTTCGCTTCAATTTTTGCCAATATTGACTGCGCAAGATTGGCATGGTGGATATTCGGATCAAGACAATCAGGAGGAAAGCGCCGAACACTAGATGTAATCAAGCAAAGGCCCTTCGCCGAATAAACCGGTGCCTTCCACTCGGCCAGCACAATAAGCGTTGGCCCAGACTGATTCAGCCGCGGATCCATCCCTGATGTGACTTTTAGCCCGCGAGTAAGCGTAAGGCGAATATGTACCCCATCAGTCATATTGTTCGCTTCTAAAGTGCGACGGATTTCCTCGACAATGCTCTCGCGCGAAGGGATATCAACAAACGCCATTGCTTTCGCGGATGAATCAAGACGGTCCAAATGCTGTTCTAATCGAAAAATTTTCCCTTCGTAAAGCCTTAGGCCCTCCCAAACGGCATCGCCACCCTGCACTGACGAGTCAAATGGACTAACCCCTGCCTGATCACGAGGGGTTAAATCCCCTCCAATGTTTACAATCAGGTCGCTATTTCGAGGGTCAAACTGTTGAAGCATGACCTCTCAACATAACCTATCGCCTACCAAAGGGCTTAAGTAAAGGGTTCACAATGCTCGTGCTAGGGCGATCAATTCGAATTGAGGACCAATGATGCTATAGGGCAATTGATTGAATGGGCCCTGGCTGCGAGTCCGAGTTAAACTGGGCGGTTCATCCAACAGCCTGAAAAAAGATGACTGATACAGCAAACGCGACAACCTCACAGCCCACCACGAAGTACCGCAAGGACTATCAGCCGCCCACGCACCTCGTGGACACATTCGATATTGAGTTCGACCTCGCCGAGGAGCACACGAGGGTGCGTTCAAGAATTTGCATTCGACAAAACCCGGCCTCACAAGAAGAAGCCGGACATCTCGTCCTGAACGGGGAGGGGTTGAACCTCGTACATGTCACTGTAGATGGCACCATCCTCGGTGAAGACCGTTACGAGGTCGGGCAAGAAACCCTGACGCTCACCGGTTTACCGGCGGAGTGCGTCCTCGACATCGAAGTTGTCATCGAGCCGCAGGAGAACACTTGTTTTGAAGGGCTCTATCGCTCGGGCCCGATGTTTCTAACCCAATGCGAGGCAGAGGGTTTCCGTCGCATCACCTACTTCCTCGACCGCCCGGACGTCATGGCTCGTTATACAACCACTATCCACGCCGACCGCGACTCCTACCCGGTGTTGCTCTCAAACGGAAACCTTGTGGACTCGGGTGAGGACGAAAACGGCAATCATTGGGCGCGGTGGGAAGATCCGTTCCCTAAGCCAAGCTATCTGTTCGCCCTCGTCGCTGGAGATCTCCACTGCCATCCAGGCGCATTCACGACCTCATCAGGACGTGAGGTGGAACTACGTGTTTACGTAGAACACCAGCACGCTGACAAGTGTGAGCACGCAACGGCAAGTCTCGAGAAATCTATGCGCTGGGACGAGGAGACTTTTGGACTCGAGTACGACCTCGACCTCTACATGATTGTCGCCACCGATGACTTCAATATGGGCGCAATGGAGAACAAGGGGCTGAACATCTTCAACTCATCGCTCGTCCTCGCGCGCCCTGACACAGCGACGGATGGCGACTACGAGCGAATTGAAGGTGTAATCGGACATGAATACTTCCACAACTGGACAGGCAACCGCGTGACCTGCATGGATTGGTTTCAGCTAACACTCAAAGAGGGTTTAACCGTTTTCCGAGATCAGCAGTTCACCGCGGATATGACATCCCACGCCGTCAAGCGAATTGACGATGTAAGGGGCCTGCGCGCTTCGCAGTTTCCGCAAGACGCGGGGCCAATGGCCCACCCTATTCGCCCCGAGTCTTACCAAGAGATGAGCAACTTCTACACGGCAACTGTTTACCAGAAGGGTGCAGAGGTCATACGCATGTACCACACATTGCTCGGCCCGAAAGGGTTCCGTAAGGGTATGGACCTCTACTTTGAGCGGCATGACGGAAGCGCCGTGACCTGCGACGACTTTCGCGCCGCCATGAGCGACGCGAACGAACGCGACTTCTTGCAATTTGAACGTTGGTACCTCCAAGCTGGAACACCCCTCCTCGAGGTGGAGGATAGTTATGACCCCGAGAAACTCCAGCGCACCTTCACCTTTAAGCAGTCCACGCCTGCCACCCCAGGACAAGAAGAAAAACTACCACTCCACATCCCTGTCGTATTCGGCCTGATTGGACCTGACGGCACTGATATTCCGCTCCGCTTCGTAGGCGAAGAAGTTGAACAAGGGACCTCTCGAACCATTGAGCTCGTCGAGGAAACTCAATCTGTCACCCTTGAAAACGTCCCCGAGGGTTGCGTTCCGAGCTATCTGCGCGGCTTCTCCGCACCTGTAGAGCTTCGATGTGAGCGGGCCCATGCTGATTACGCCTTCCAAATGGCAAATGACTCAGATTCCTTCAACCGATGGGAAGCCGGTCAACAGTTCGCTATGGACCTCTTGACCGGGATGGTCCAAGCAATCGGTCGCGGGGAAGACCCTGTCCTCGCTCCTTCCTTCATCGAGGCCTGGGGAGCCATCCTTGCCGACAAAGAAAGCGACCCGTCTCTCGTCAGCCTAGCGCTTGCTCTGCCGGCAGAGCCTTACTTATCGGAACGCTTCGACATCCTCGACCCAGGTCATGTCCACGCAGCCAGAAAGGCGGCGCGGGCTCAGCTCGCCGGCGCTCACGCAAGCAAGCTGCGTGAAGTCCGGGCGCGGAACTACACCAAAGAGGCTTACTCTGCCGATAAGGCCAGCATCGCGAAGCGAAAGCTTGCAAATACTTGTCTCAGCTTCCTCTTCGCAGTCGAAAAGGATGAGGACATCACCGCCTGCGTCGCGCAATTCAACTCGGCGGATAATATGACAGATTCAGTCGCGGCCCTCATGTGCCTGTGCGATATCGAGGGACCGGAACGGGACGCTGCTCTCGCTTCGTTTTATGAGCGCTGGAAGGATGAGCCTCTAGTCATCGACAAGTGGTTCACCATGCAGGCTGTCAGCGATCGTGATGATGCCGTCGAGTGCGTCATAGCCCTCTCTAAACACCCAGACTTCACCCTGAAAAACCCAAACCGCGCGCGCTCCCTCCTCGGGTATTTCGGGATGGCTAATGCGGCCCACTTCCATCGTCCTGACGGCGCAGGCTATCGATTCCTCACAGATCACCTTATTGAGATAGATTCGCTGAACCCACAAATTGCTTCGCGACTCATTACCCCGCTACTCAGATGGAAGACTCTTGAACCCGTAAGGCGCGAACTCATGAAGGCTGAGCTCAAACGGATAGCCGCCAAAGACAATCTATCGAAGGATGTTCACGAGAAGGTAAGCAAGGCTCTTATCTAATCGCAAGGCAGCAAAGCTACCTCTACTGTTTATAGCAAGGAAGATTTTTCAGCTATCGAGCTTTTGGAGCATGACCTGTCAACATAGGCTATCGCCTGCAAAAGAGCTTGAGCGAAAGGCTCGCAATCCGCGCCGCCTTTCCCCGCCAAATCACAAGCCGGGCCGTGCATAGGACTGGTGCGCAGAATTGGGCTCCCAACCAAAACAGTGTGCCCCGCCGACCTATCAAGCATGCGTAAGGGGATAAAAGCCTGATCATGATATAGCGCCACGACTACGTCCCATTTTCCAGCAGCGCCTTCGTGGAAAACAATGTCCGGAACTGCCGGGCCCTCAGTTTTGAACCCCCACTCCTCAAAAGCCGCTTTTATCCCTGGAAGCAAAACGCGCTCTTCTTCGTCCCCAAAAGCACCGCCGTCGCTCGCATGAGGGTTCATGCCAGCTAAAGCAATTCGCGGATTTTCCAAGCCCAACAAATTCCTCGCGGCTTCATGCGCAATCCGTAAGCCTCGTGCGACCATTGCTGAATCGAGCTTATTTAGGGCTTCCCGGATTCCCATGTGACGAGTAATCGGGAAAACACGTAACCGCCCAGAGCAAGCAAGCATTCCAAAGCGGCGAGTTCCACCAAGCTTGCCAAGAAGTTGTGTTTGCCCTTCCCAGTGGTACCCGGCCTCTCTCAAGCTGCTCTTATGGACCGGCGGTGTCACCATCGCAGCGGCTCGGCCATCCAGGCACAGAGCGCCTGCCCTAAGAAGCCCTTCGACCGCTGCTTCGCCGCTTGCAGCAGAAGGAATACCGGGGGCGGTTTCTGGAACAGGAGATTCAAGCTCCAACAAAGGCAACGGCCCAGAAGAATCCTGCGCAAACCCCTCTTCCGCGCTGGCAACCTTCTCGAAAACCGTTCCAGCGAGCCCAAGGGTCGATGCTGCGCGAGTAAAAACACCTGCTTGCCCCAAAAGGAGGGGCCTGCACGCTCTCCGGATTTCGGGGCGCGAAAGGGCGTCGAGGGCGATTTCCGGACCAATACCGCAGGAATCGCCCTGGGGGACGGCGAGACAGGTAGCCGCGTTGCTCAGGGTAAGTGCTGAACGTTAACGGTTATGCCTGCAACCGCAACAAGAACTTCGCGAACATCAAGTCCTGCTGAGCGGGCTGGGGGATGAATAACAATTTTTGCAACCCCAAAGGAGCTAGAACACCGGTTTGCAAAAGCCCTCAGTGGGAGCGAAAACGACTGATTCGAAATAACCGCTTCTCCTGAACCGAAAGTAGAGACAAACGAGACTGTGCCCCCGATGTATTCGCGCGGCACCCAGTACCAAAGCTCTACCTCTCCCTTTGTGGCTGCCTCCGTAGAAAGGAATACCGATGCCCACTTGTGGACACCAAAGACACTTAGATTCGGCCAAGCATCGACCCGGCCTTCTGGATCACCAGCAGCGGAAAGAATGTCTTCTAGCAGGGTTTCGCCCACAAAGCCCAGTGTTGGCTGAAACCCGAAAAGGTCCATAGGAGGATCTTCATCGTAAAGCGCCGCCCAGAACATTGGCTCCAGATAAGGGTCTTTGCGGCACGGCAGGCTGCCAACTACAGGATTATCACCTCTGTTGTTGTCCCCGAATATCCCTTGTCCTCCCCCACCGCTTGAAGCACTAAGATGCGAAGAAGCAAGAAAAGTGACAATTAGAGCAACCATTGAAAGCCCAAGCCCAAGAAAAGCGCGGCGAAGAATGAAATGTTTCATGTTAAGCGGCAAAAAAAGCCGGTTCAATTTTTTCAAAAAGCTGGCGACAAGATTTGTCTGCCCATAAGCGAGCAACAAGGGCTGGAGAGGCACGAAGCCAGCCCCTTGAAGATTCCCAAAGCTTCGGGTGGCCGGCGCTAATGTTGCGGAACATTTTTGCTGCCTCTTCGGTTTCGCCAAGAGAAAGAAGCTCAACGGCAATGTTGTGTAAAACGAAGACGAATTCCGGGCGACGGTTAAGCAGACCACTGGCCACAACCCAGCGATACAGACGAAGAGCTTTTTTGTGCTCACCAGTTTCGTCGTAAAGCATCCCAAGCTGGACCGCTGCGTGTCCCCGATTTGTTAAGCGGTCAGTCCGCAAAAACACTTCCCTGTATTCCGCCCTCGCCTCCTTTGGCTTGCCTCTGGCGTGCATAACAAAGCCCCTATAAAGACGCGCTTCGGCAAAATTCGGCTTAAGTCGCAAAGCCTCCCCAAGAAAAACATCTGCTTCCTCGAGGAAATCATCCTGCCCACTCTCATCCCCCAAGATTCCCGCTGGCACCAAACACGCGCCGGTTTCTTGCGCTGCATGCAGGGCTCGTGATGCCTCACCACCACGGAAAGATTCGATTGCAACAGGCGCGTCTGCAATTTCGAGCAAAAAATCGCCTTCCGTGGCGGCTAGGGCATAAGACTTCCCCAACTCATATAGGGCACTCGCAAGGCGACGCACAATTTCAGAGTCAGTCATCCCCTCGAAAAGGTCATGCCCTCGAAAACGACGCAGACGGCGAGCTAGAGAACCTGGAATCGCCATGTCCTGGTGAGCCAAAGCCTGCAAACGAATCGCCTGAAAAAACTCAGAGCAATCCGCGCAAGCCTCAAGGTGTACTAGAGATTTGCGCGCCGATTTCTCCGGGAGTTCGGAGTCGAGTAGCGCGGATAAATCCCTCTGGAAGCCACCACAAAGAACCCGTGATGAGGCCTGCACGTTCTTAATGGCATCAAGGAAGCTGGAGCGGTCGTACATCAGACTTGATCTGCCTCCTTCATTGCGCGTCGTATCTCGCGGCGATCAACGTCTCCCTGTCCCTCATTAAATTTTCTTTTCATGATGGTGAAAATCTTCCGCCGAGCACGAAAAATCTTCATCTTAAGATTTTCCACGCGCACCTCCAGATCAGCCGCAGCATCTTTGTAGGGAAGACCTTCTGCTTCTACTAGATAAAGAGCCCGCTTTTCCTGAGGCGTCAAACATCGATAGGCATAAAGGTAGAAATGCAAATAGAGAGTCCACGCGCCGCAAAGCTCCTCAGCCGCTTCATGGGCAGCCGTTTCGTCTAAGGGAGAATTCGCTTTCTTGTCAATCGGCTCCGCCCGCGGTGCGCCTTCGTCGCTGGTTTCCGGCACGCCAAGTGGCAGTGTGCTATCTCTTTGCGCCTTTCGGCTGTGCTTGAGCGCCGTATTTCGAATTATTGAATGAGTCCAATTCCGAAACGCCGCTGGTCGCGAAGAATCAAAATTAGACGGGTAACGATAGATGTTGAAAAACACCTCCTGCAAGACATCTGCGGCATCAACTGAATAGAAAGAGCGCCGCAGGTGGTGATAAACAAGCCGAAGGATTCCGTCCTGATTTAGTTCATAGAGGAACCCGAATGCCCGAGCCGATGCAGTATCCCGGTAAACTCCCATCAAGTGCGTAGACAAACGATCCCGCTCTTTACCCCCCAGGCTTCCCAACCGGCCAGCGAGGTCAGCGAGCAGCCCATCCCCCTTCTCTCCGGCAAAATCCCCCAGCCTCAAAGAGAGGCTTTCGACTTTCTCGGCGGGAGGTGCGGTGAAGGCCATAGAAATATCTCCTAACCTTATGCTACGCAAAGATTTAGATGTAGGTAACCTGTTTATTTCTAAGTCTTTGAAGTCTTATAACCATTTGCCTATAAAGGACTTAGAATTGATGCGTCAAGGCGAATCAACGGTTTCACGCATGCAACAAGGCTTTTCTACCCCTTTAGGCCCATTTTTGAGCCGAAAAACCGTTGCCTGTCACGGTTAAAGCACAGTAATTATCCGGTAAAAAGTTGTGATTCGTGAGCTTGCAAAGGAAGTCGGGCTTGATCTCAAAGCCATTATTTCGGCTCAGCCTTTAGATTCGGACATTATTCGAAATCTTGACGATTGGCTCGAAGAAGGTAGAGCTGGAGAAATGGGATGGCTAGAAAGGGGTCGCCCTTCGATGGCAGATCTACGAGACTGGAAACCTTGGGTTAAATCCGCGGCGCTTTTCTCCTTACCCTTTCATCGCCCAGCAGGCGGATTCCGAGGAGGGGGTCGGGTCGCCCGTTACGCCCTGGGTAAGGATTACCACCATGTTCTCGGAAGAAAACTTGAGAAGATCGGGAAACGGCTTAGAGCTGAAGGACGGGTTGGCGCCTTTCGGGGAGTGGTGGACGCCGCACCTGTTCTAGAAAAAGAGTGGGCCTTGCGCGGCCAACTAGGATTTCGAGGCAAAAACACTCTTGTGCTGGACCCACAAAATGGACCGTGGACATTTCTCGGAGAACTTCTGCTAGATACAGAATGGGAAGAGGCGCTTCCAAGAGAATTCCCTGAAAAGAAAAGCTGCGCTGGATGCACAAAATGCCTAAATGCCTGCCCAACAGATGCCCTTGATAAGGCCTGGTCTCTTGAGCCTCGTAAGTGTATTTCCTATTGGACAATTGAGGCCAAAGGGCCGATACCTCGCACACTCCGCCATTCCTTTAAAGATTGGGTTTTTGGATGCGATATCTGTTCAGAGGCTTGCCCATTTGGGACAGGGGCAGGAAACTTCGAAGAAGAGTGGGGCACCCACTTTGCTCTGGAAGCATTAACCCTTCAAGATCTTCTAACGATTTCCCCCGACTCTTTTGCCCGGACCTTTACCGGCAGCCCCATTCGGCGCGCGGGGCCAGAAGGAATGGCCAGAAATGCGACCATTGCACTGGGCAACATGCAGCAAGGCGGCAACGCTCTCAAGAGGGCATTAACAACACACCACAGTCCGCTGATTAGAGGCCATGCCGCATGGGCGCTAGGCGAATTGGGAGAAAAAAGAGCGCTGGAAGAGGCAAAATCGCAAGAAAACGACCCTTTTCCTCTGGAAGAAATCACGACGGCAATTGTTGCAGCATCGAGATAAAACCTCTTTCCGATGTACTAAAAAACCCTTTTCCAGCAGTTTTTTAGCCGTCAAAGGGGCCAAATTCCAGGTATTGTTTGGCAAGCCGCAAGACGGTCATCCCCTAACTCCATCCCCTCAAATGGAACCCTACGACTTCTACCACACAAAACGGTATTGCCCAAAATGCCGCGACTATGTGAGATTTCTCCAGAGCTTAAAGGCAGCCTACTGCGTAGACTGCGGAGCTAGGGTCCGACTCTTTAATCCACAGGACAAGAAGGCCTTCGCGCAGGGCCTGGCCGCCGACAAAAAGAAGCCTCGGGCCCCGAAGAAACGCGTCTCATAGATACCAGCCAAAGGGTCGCTTGGGTTAGAGCGAGCAGCCGGACTTATTTATCCTGAGGCGGTGAACACCCCCTTTCGGCTCTGCCTGATCCTTACGCAAAAACTCTGCGTCCGCGACCCACTCGATGTGCTTAGGGCCGCAATGCAAGGCGGCATTGATTGCGTCCAAATCAGAGAGAAAAATATGTCTTCTGCGCAACTCTTCGAATGGGGAGAAATCCTCCTTCCTATATGCAGGAAGAACAGCGTTCCTTTGGTAATTAACGACTGCCCTGAAGTGGCAGCAGCACTAGACGCAGACGGAGTGCACGTCGGTCAAGACGACATGCACCCCGAAGACGCGAGAAAAATTGTTGGCCCTGATAAATGGGTAGGGGTGTCTACCCATAATTTGGAGCAAGCTGACGAGGCTGCGGAAATGGGTGTCCAATACGCCGGATTCGGACCAGTATTTGCCACGCCAACGAAGGATGTAAAAGAAGGCTTGGGACCCGAGTTTCTAGCTGCAGCGGGTGCAATCTCCAGAGTCCCCCTTGTCGCAATTGGAGGCATTCTGCCTGAAAATGCTTGGATGGTCCGAGATCGCGCCGCAATGGCTGTTTCAGCTGGGATATGCGCCGCGAAAGACCCCGCAGCTGCGGCTGCAGAGATCCTCGGAGATTAACCCCCTGTCCCTGTAACAGCGCTAACGAGATGCGTGCTCATGCAAAACTCGGGCAACTGCACCAGTCAACCGAGTGGCGAAGGGGACATGAAGAAATTCATTCGGGCCATGCGCGTTCGCTTCCGGCCCCAAAACCCCCGTTATCAAAAACTGGGCTTCTGGGAATTTTTGCCCCAGCATTGCCATGAAGGGAATAGTCCCGCCTTCTCCCATCCATGCCGCAGGTTTCCCCCAGGCCTCCTGAGAAGCTTTTTCTACAGCGTCCCCGAGCCAAGTCGCCAATGGGGGCGCATTCCATCCGCCCGCAGGGCTTTCCGGGTCGAACTCCACCGAAGCCCCTTGTGGCGGATCAGCGGTAAGGACTTCAGTAATCGCTGCAGTGGCAGCAATCGGATCAGCAGTAGGCGGCAAGCGGAAACTAAGCTTCGCCTCGGTGATTGGCCGCAACACATTTCCGGCATTTTCAATCGCTGGGATTCCATCCATGCCTGTAATTTCAAGCGCCGGAGCCCAAGTTCTAGCCAGAATCAGCTGGGCAACATCATCCGTGTGGGGCACCGTATTCGCAGACCATGGGAAACGAGCATGAACAGTTTCGCCAAGAACAACAGCGGCGGCATCAGCTTGCTCGCGCCTTTGCTCTGGAATTTCAGAATGGCACGCCATCACCGTCACTCTTCCGGTCTCAGAACACTCCACTCGCGAAAGAAGGTGGCGAAGAATACGGAAGCTGCTCGGGACAACCCCCCCAGCGTCGCCTGAATGGACCCCGTCCCGAAGGACCCCCACGCGTAAAGTTCCGGCTGCCATTCCCCGTAAAGATGTTGTTCCCCACAACCTTTCGTAATCCCCGCAACCGGAATCGAGGCACACAACTAGGTCTACTGCGCCAATCCGGTCATCTAAGTGATCTAGGTAGGCGGGCAAGTCAGGGCTCCCACTCTCCTCAGAAGCCTCAATGAGAACTACTGCTCTCGCGTGCCGGCCACCATGTTCCCGTAAAGCTCGCAAAGCAGTCACTGCAGCAAAAGCTGAATAGCCATCGTCCGCTCCGCCCCGCCCATACAGTCGACCCTCTTCAAGGATTGGGTCCCAAGGGCCAAAGCCATCTCTCCAGCCAGACATCTCCGGCTGCTTATCAAGATGCCCATAAAGCAGGACGGTTCCTTCTCCATCGCCCTCAATCTCCATAAGGATTACGGGAGTACGCCCTGGAAGTCGAACGACCTCAATTTTCATCTCTGCAGGCCCGTTCTCTCTACACCACTGCTCCACTAAATCAACCGCGCGTTCAATATGACCGTTTTCTTCCCAGTCCGGGTCAAACATGGGGCTTTTCGCCGGAATCCGAATGTAGTCCGTAAGAGCCGGGACAATGGAATCGTTCCAAATTTTCTGAGAGAACTGGGCGATAGCGGATGAATCCATACGGAAAGGATAGGGACGCCCTGATACGGTGCCGCGCCATGGAAAGCGGTCATCCCCCCGCCCGCGAGCAAGAAACGCTGCTCCAACAAATAACGAACTTCCCCAGCATCTTTTGGGTAGCCAATTGGATGGAGGTGGTTGAGCGCTTTGCGTACTACGGGTTGCGCTCTTTGGTGCCTATTTACATGGTGCTCGCCTACGAGCATGGAGGCCCCCAATTTGACCACATTCAAAAAGGCATCATTTTTGGATGGTGGGCTTTGGTGCAAAGCTTTTTACCCGTCATGTCCGGAGGCTTTGCCGACCGCTATGGATTTAAGCTGAGCATTGGCATTGCTACTGCAGTCAAAATAGCCGGCTATTTGCTCATGGGCTATGCCATTGAAATTGGCGCTGCGCTGAATGGCGGAGATTTAGCAACCATGAAAGGCGCAGCAGGGGGCGAATATACCTTCCCTCTTTTCTTTACTGGCGCCATGCTCCTTGCCGCTGGGACCGCAATTTTCAAACCTGGATTACAGGGTTTAATTGCAATAACTATCCCCAAACGCAAGGCCTCGGTTGGATGGGCCATCTTCTATCAGATGGTGAATGTAGGCGCCTTTGTCGGTCCCTTGATTGGCGGTTACCTACGCGTTTTGGACTGGAAAGATGTTTTCCTCATGTGCACCGCAGGCATTGCCCTGAACTTTATCCCTCTCTTCTTCTTCAAAGAGCCAAGCAAAGAAGGAGGTGAATTGGAAAACAAGGGGCCCCTTGAAATCTTGAAAGAAAGCTTCATGGGGCTTGGAAACATTCGGGTCCTAGGGTTTACCTTGGGATTCGCCGGATTTTGGTTTATGGCCTATTCCCTGTGGGATTTTTTACCCAACTTCATTGACGATTGGGTGGATTCACGAGGGCTTGCCGCATGGCTTCAATCCTGGGTTCCCGGAGATGTCCCAGTCGTCAACAATGGCATGCTTGCGGCAGAGTGGATGGTCAATTTCAACGCTTTCCTCATCATGTTTTTGGCATTTGCCATTGGATGGGTCACCGGGAAAATGCGCTCTTTGATGGCTATTGTTGTGGGGATTTTCGTTGCCTCGCTTTCTATTTGGATGCTCGGCCAATCAATGGACGGATGGTGGTGCTTGCTCGCCATTGGAGTCTTTTCTTTCGGCGAAATGTCCGCCAGCCCAACCAAGATGCGCTATTTGGCTTCCATCGCACCGCCAGGCAAAGAAGGCCTGTACATGGGATACGTAAACATGACGGTGGGCATAGGTTGGTCAATCTTGAACTTTGCCGGTGGACATCTGTATGAAAACAACGCAGACAAAGTGAACCTAGCCAAAAGACACCTGCAGGAGGTTTTAGATATGCCCACTTCCGCCGTCTCAGGCCTTCAAAAAACCGATGTCATGCCAACCTTGGCCGAAAAGCTAGGCACAACCATCGATGGTGCTCGCGAATTTCTGTGGGACACTTATGCCCCCCACCAAATGTGGACCTACTTCGCGGCAGTCGGAATCTTTTCCATGATTCTTATGCTGCTTTACGACCACTGGGCCAAGAAGAACCCCCTCCCAAACGAGGACTAAAACTCAAGAGTTGCTAACTCTGTTCCCTAGGGGCCCGGGTGCGCCCTAGGCTAGGGAGCAAAATCTCAGCGAAAAGAAATAGCTGGGGTAGGCTGCCCTGATGGTAAATCCTGAATCCCCCAAGGACTCCCCCTATGTCATGGAACTAGAGCCTGGCAACTACGCTTGGTGCTCATGCGGCAAATCAGCTAAGCAGCCTTTCTGCGACGGCGGGCACCGTGACTCTGGCTTTCTTCCAGTTGTTCAAAGGATTGAGGAGAAAACCACCGTCGCCTGGTGTGGTTGCAAAAAAACCGCCGGAGCGCCTTTCTGCGACGGAAGCCACTCAAAACAAGAGGAATAATTAATGGGCCTTTTCCAAAAAGCACCTGCAACAGCAGAAGAAGTTGCGCAAGGCAACCCCTTGGACCTCGATCCCAACGAAGTCCTTACTTATGACGAAGATGAGTGGTACGAGAAGGTCTACCGCGGAGACAATGTTGCTCAATTAACCTGGCGCGCGGTCTTAATGGGATCAGCATTGGGTTTTCTGCTGGCCTTCACCAATCTATACGCAGGCCTCAAAACAGGATGGCACCTAGGGGTAGCCATTACCGCCTGCGTTCTTTCCTACACGATTTGGAACAAAGGCCTCGCTCCATTGCTCGGGAAAACTCGCTTCTCAATTCTTGAGAACAACTGCATGCAATCGACCGCTTCGTCGGCCGGCTATTCAACCGGGGGGATTATGGTCTCTGCAATTCCCGCCCTAATGATGCTAACGGGGGAGACAATCCCCTGGCCAGTGTTAATGCTCTGGGTCTTCTGCCTAGCAGCGCTTGGCGTAGTCATGGCCATCCCCATGAAGCGCAACATGATTAATCAGGAAAAGTTGCGCTTCCCCTCAGGGACGGCGGCGGCCGTCACTCTCCAAAGCCTCTACAGCGAAAGTAAAGAATCACTAGCAAAAGCACGCGCCCTCTTTCTCGCTGGAGGTGTTGGCTTAATCTTCCCCTTCATTTTTGGACTGAAGATAAAAGGGCAAGCCTTGCTACCTTCCAGTTCAAAAATCTTTGACTGGATTCCTGGAATCTCAGCGGCTGGCACTGTTTACCCCCTCAGCTCATGGACGATAAAACTAGACCACAGTCTCCTATTGGTCGCCGCCGGAGCCTTAGTCGGACTGCGCATTGCAATCTGGATGTTAGTCGGAGGCCTCGCTTTGGCATTCGTTGTGGGCCCTATGGGAATAGAAAGCGGTGTGGTCACAAACCCCGTCTATGCCTGGAAAGAAATCGGTCTCTGGCTAGGGGCTCCCATGCTGGTCGCATCCGGACTCCTCGCATTCCTTATGAATTGGGGAACTATTGTGAGGGCCTTTAAAGGGCTTGGGGGAGGCAAGCAGGAAGAAAGAATTTCCCGTGTCGAGGTACCCTTCTCCTGGTTCACGTTTGGCATTGCCGCCTCAGGATTAGGGATCATCCTGGTCGCATCCTACCACTTCAACATTCCGCCTCTTTATGGAGCGTTGGCAGTGCTTATGACCTTCTTCCTGGCATTAGTGGCATGCCGAGCTACCGGCGAATCGGACATAACACCGACCGGGGCCATGGGGAAAATCATGCAGCTGACTTTTGGGGTATTAATCCCTCAAGACGCAAAGGCCAACTTGATGACAGCAGGTATCACATCCGGAGCCGCTGGCGCCAGCGCCGACCTCCTCAACGACCTTAAATCAGGTTACCTGCTAGGCGCCAACCCCCGGCGGCAATTCATCGCTCAATTTATGGGCATTTTTTCCGGGACAGTTGCGACCGTCGTTGGATTTAAGTGGCTTATCCCGGATGTCTCAAAATTCGAAGGTGCAGACCCTGAGTTTGTGGCACCTGCTGCTGTTCAATGGAAAGCTGTCGCAGAAATTTTCATGAAAGGGTTCGGCAATCTCCACGGCATGGCCCAGCAAGCCATTGTTGTCGGACTTGTAATAGGCGCGGTGTTCATGATTCTTGAAAAGTTATTTCCTAAATCAAAGATGTGGGTGCCTTCGGCAACTGGAGTTGGGCTGGGGCTCATCCTTCCTTTCTACTACCCATTGGCAATGTTCCTAGGAGCCCTCGCTGCATGGCTGGCCTTCAAAAAGAACAAGGACACCGCGGAAACCTACACGGTGCCCTTTGCCTGCGGAGCAATCGCCGGAGAATCCATCTCCGGAGTAGTCGTTTCGGGCGTCAATAACCTCCAAACCTGATTTCTAAATTCCGGTTTATACTGGAAGTCGGCCACGCGGACGTGGCTTCCCCTCATGAAAAGCATCCAACCTGTCCACTTTCTTCAATTCGCGCTCGCTGCCCTAATCTGCCCTGAATCAACACTTTGGGGGCAAGAAACTGTCGGTGGCGAATGGCAGCAAACTCACAGATATGCAGGAGAAAATAAAGGCGACCACTTTGGCTACGCCATTTCCCCAATGGGAGACATAGACGGCGACGGGTGGAGAGATTGGGCAATTGGCGCTCCCGGCGCGGAAAACACTGCCGGAGCAAAAGATGCCGGGTTTGCTCGTGTTTACTCCGGTCGCAATGGACGGGCAATCTATGAATTTGAGGGTGGCAATGCCTACGACCACATGGGAGCAGCCATTGCTTCACCCAGAGATGTAGACGGAGATGGTTTTCACGACATTTTGGTCGCGGCCGATTGGATGGACGCCAATGGGCTTCACAACAGCGGATCTGTTTTTCTCTTCTCCGGAGCAACAGGAGATTTAATTCACCGCTGGGACGGAACCGAAGCTGATGCGAATCTTGGAACTACTATTTCAGGTGTTGGCGATTTCGATGGCGACGGCACAAAAGACATCCTCGCAGGGGCGCCGTTCGCGGACAACCCCGCTACCGGCGACCAAGACACTGGCGCCGTCTTTGTCTTTTCTGGAAGCCCTCCGTTCGGTGTCATAAAGAGGTTCAATGGCCTTAAGCCACAAGACCAACACGGCCGAGTAGTAACTGGCGTCGGAGATTTAGACGGAGACGGTATTTACGACCTAGTGGCTGGATCTCCTTATGCAGAGAACCAAGGGAAACCCTACGCCGGAGCAATTTTCATGTACTCCGGCGACTCCGGCAATGTCATTTACCGCCTAGGCGGATTGAACGCTTATGACTACTTCGGGACCTCCGTAGAAAGGATTTATGACATCGATGATGATGGTAGCCAAGATTTTCTAGTCGGCGCGCCTGGCGCTAGAGGCGGAGGGGACGAAAGAGTTGGCGGAGCTTTTCTCTTCTCTGGGGCCACGGGGACACTAATCAGAACGCATTTCGGTGTTGGCGGGGGCGACCAATTCGGCGCACGAGTTGCTGGGATTACAGATATCGACAGAGACGGCGTGAAGGACTATGCAATTGGAGCAGATCATGCGGATCCGAATGGCATAAAAGACGCGGGGTCTGTTTTCCTGT
>DNPI01000137.1:7233-9145 GCA_003501525.1 Planctomycetota bacterium | reverse complement strand
TGCGCGATCATAAGCGGGGGGAGGAGAAGCGGGAGTGGCATTAGGAATCCAAGAAGGTTGGACCCCGGCACATGTATTCGGGAAGCCAAAATGGCGACAGGCAAACCAAAGGCCATAGCAAGAATTGCGGCCGGAATCGCGAGTGCAGCGGTTTCCAGCAGGAGGCCAGCTTTTCTTGCGTCAGTAATCGATGCCCAGCCTTCAAAGGAGAAAAGGGGGAGGATGCAGGGCAGCAAGGGAACGATTGAGCCGCAGAAGAACAGCAACAAAGCCGCTGCTCTCCAGGCGGAAGTCGAACGTGATAATTGGAGAGTTATCACCGAAGAAAAATCTCTTTGAATTCGGGGAAAAGTAAGCTGATTTGTTCAGCCGTTTTGCCCCAATTTACTTCCATTACACTGAAATCTCTGCTCGGTATGGCCAGGCCCGGTGGGGGAATCACTCCAGGGCGCAGAGGGATTTGCTCTGAGCGGGAGGCGGCTAAAAGTCCTTCGACTTCCTCTGATATCAAGAAGTCTAGAAAAAGAGCAGCAGAATTCGGATTCCGTGCTCCTTTTAAGATGCAGGCAGTATTAGGAATAAGGAGAGTTCCTATTTCTCCACGGTCTTGGTCGAGAAAACTAATATCGACGGGATATCCATTTAATCGCGCGGCGGCGGCGTCATCGGTGTCAGTTAAACACCAGTCGATATCACCTTCGCAAACTCTCCGCATTACATCGGCGTTTCCTCCTCCGATGATGAGATTGGATTCAATTGCGGTATCGAGCCAGCTGAGAATTCTTTCTTTACCAAGGCGATGGGATAGAACGGCAAAGTGGGTAAGCGTGGTCCCTGTGAGAGGGGCAGCCATGGCTCCGCGTGAAGCAAAAGGCTCTTTGTGGAGTTCTTCCCACGTGCGTGGAATTTGGATGTTGGGAACGTCATTCCGGTGAAGGATGACTCTGGCTCGCGCAGCGAATCCCACCCAGTGATGATTAGGGTCCTTGAATTGTGAAGGAATACCCGAGGTCGCTGGGCTGCGGTGAGGAGTAGTTAAACCTAATCGTTGAAGGCGAATGGTTTGTGCGGTTTCATTGTTCCAGAAGACATCCGCCAGCGATGTCCCGCGTTGGTTCTCCGCAATGATTCGATTAACCAGACCGACAGTTTTGTTACGTTCGACATCGAAATCAGCTTTCACTTCCAGTCCTGTCCGCTCTTCAAAAAGGGCCACAATTGGCTCAGCGTGAACTTGATCGAGAGAGCAATAGATACGTAAATCGGGCTCTCCTGAGCAGGAAGCGGCAATGAGAACGCTCGATAAGAAAAGGTGCTTCACTTTGAATAAGACTAGTAAGAGGTTTCTTGCTGGTTCCCTGTTACTTGTGGGTGCGATATGCCTGACTTGGGCATTACGAGGGAGAAATTACCCGCCGATATATCCAAGGGCTTCCAGTTCGGCTCGTTGAGCCGGGTCTAATTGGTTTAGATTCCGAACTCCCGGTTGCATTTCTAAATCCTGTTGGGTGGCGATGCAGGCTTCGCGCCAAGCTTCGAGATAGTCTCCAGCGATTCGGATTGAATTTGGCCGAGTCAACTCCTCCAATTCATGGGGGTCTAACTTAAGGTCGTAGACTTCAGGGTGGCGGCCTGAATCGGGAAACAAGATGACTTTGAGATAATTCTGATTCCAGGCTATCTGTGGCTCCGGCCAGTTTGCTTCTGAAAAAAGGACTCTGCCCGGTGGCAGTTCGGGCCCGGTGGGATTTATGGATTTCCCTTGTAGGCCAGGGGGGGGTGTAAGACCCACGAGTTCCAGAATGGTAGGCATCAAGTCAATGAGTCCGACAGTGTCTTCTCTGACGCGTCCTCCAGAGTCGCCTGGGATTTTCCAAATCAACGGAATATGAACAGTGCTCTCATAGACTTG
>DNPI01000137.1:487-6833 GCA_003501525.1 Planctomycetota bacterium | reverse complement strand
TCGAGTCCCTCAGCTTTGAGATAGTCCAGGAACCGGCCGAACTCAAAATCCATTTCCGCAATTTCTGCGTCGTACAGCGCTCGTAAGAAGGCGAGGTCTTCAGGATTAGGAGGGCCTTCTTCGGGCAAGAGTGGGCGGTAGAATTCTTGTTGGATGGACCTAATTGCATTTCGGATCGGTCCTTTAGATGCTTTTTCCCGAGCCCCGCGCCAAGCTTCCAATAGTGGGCCTTGATACGAGGGGTTGGCGAATTTCTCTACGTGCTCGGGGGCTGGGAGATAGGGCGTGTGAGTCTGATAAGTATGAAGAAAAAGAAAGAAAGGGCGTGACGCGTCTCGATTTTTAATCCAATTGATACCATTTTCGACTCGGTTTTTTGCGCCTCTGAATTGTGAGGCAAAAAGATCAAATCCCTGGGCAAATCCGCGGGCCTCACTGACGTTTCCTCCGTCTGCAATGGCAGCAGTTTGGTAATTAGCTTTGGATAAAGCCTCTGCGAGTGTTGTCGAACCTTCTGCCAAGCGAGGGAAAATAGGTTCGCCGGAGGGCAGCAGTACGCGGTTCCACACACCATGGGCAGCTGGGTCCGTTGCGGTAAATAGGCTGGCATGTGAAGGGGAGGTATAGGGAGAGGGTGCGGTTGCATGGGCAAAGCGAATGCCTTTCTCGGCAAAATCGTTAATTCGTGGCGAAGTGCCCGCGGGGCCGCCGTAGCATCCAAGTCGGTCCGCCCGCAGCGTGTCGGCTAGGAATACAACTACATTGGGCTTGGCCACAACTTGAGCCGGCTCGCTACAGCTAGCGAGGAATAACGTTGCCGCCGCTGCGGTCTTGAATGCAGGCCGAGGTGCCATGGTTCTCCGGTGTTTCTAGAATACGCGTTCGGCCCTGTTAGCCGCCCTGCTATGACCCGTCTTCTTCCCCCTTTGGAATTGGCTGGGCGGATGTCCCGCCTCGGCACCGAAAACGCATTTGAAGTTCTAGCCCGCGCCAAAGCGCTAGAAGCTCAAGGCAAAAGTATTATTCACCTTGAGATAGGTGAGCCAGATTTCCCAACGCCGGATTTTATTGTTGAGGCTGGGCTCCAGGCCATCCAAGACGAGGCGAACCATCATTACGGCCCTGCTGCAGGAGTGCCGGATGTTCGCGAAGCAGTTGCGCATCATGTTGCTGCTACGCGGAATGTGGAATGCTCACCGCTTGAGGTCGTGATGGTGCCTGGGTCGAAACCAGTGATGTTCTATGCGATGCTTGCCCTTTTAGAGGAGGGGGACGAAGTCATTCTGCCCGATCCTGGTTATCCCATCTACGAATCGATGGTGAGCTTTTCGGGCGCGAAACCGATTTCTTGTCCGCTTCGTTCAGAAAACAACTTCGCTGCTGACCCTGAGGAATTGCTTTCTTTGATTACTCCGGCGACGCGAATGGTGATACTGAACAGTCCCGGTAATCCGACGGGGGCGGTGTTGCCTCCTGAATCTCTTGATGCGATTGTCGAAGGCTTGCGAAATCACCCTCGAATCTGGCTGCTTACCGATGAGATTTATTGGCGCTTAATCTTCGATGATGCTGTTCACTCTAGTGCGCTTTCGAATCCTGACATTCGGGAGAGAACGATACTTCTTGATGGTTGGTCGAAAGCTTATGCAATGACAGGGTGGCGTTTGGGTTTTGGCGTAATGCGTCCTGATTTAGCCGAGCAAGTGTCTCGGCTTATGATTAACTCGACTTCATGTACGACTACATTTGTACAGCGCGCTGGGGTGGTTGCTTTGGAAGGTGACCAAGCGCCGATTGAAGCAATGAAGGAGCGTTTTAATCGCCGGCGACTCCACATAGTCAAGTTGTTGAATGAAATCCCCGGTGTTACTTGTGCGCTGCCGCAGGGGGCTTTTTATGTCTTCCCTGATGTTTCCTCGTTCGGATTGCCCTCTGGGGAGATAGCGGAAAAAGCTCTTCAAGAAGCCGGTGTCGCTTGCCTTGCTGGCACTTCTTTCGGCAAAGCAGGAGAAGGATTTCTTCGTTTGTCTTATGCGGCATCACTTGCGAATATTGAGGAAGGCATTGGTCGGCTGCGGGTTATTCTGGACGAATTACGATGAGCCCTGGACCTTCAGATTTTCGTTCGGATACGGTTACTCTCCCGACCCCTGCAATGATGGCAGCAATGGTAGAAGCCGAAGTCGGGGATGATGTTCTTGGGGACGACCCGACAGTGAACGCCTTGGAGGCGCGTCTTGCTCAAATGTTCGGGAAAGAGGCCGGACTCTTTGTGCCATCAGGAACAATGGCGAATCAAGCAGCGGTTGCTGCTCATGTTTTTCCTGGCGAAGAGGTAATTGTTGAGACGAATTCACATATTTTTAGGTATGAGGGAGGAGGTTTAGCCCGCGTTGCTGGGGCTCATGTTCGAACTCTAGTGGGGGATGGCGGTCAGCTTCCGCTTGATGAGCTGAATAGAGCGGTGAGGCACCCTTCCGTTCAAGAGCCACGCACGGCGCTTTTGTGCCTTGAGCAAACACATCTCTTCTCTGGTGGTGCGATTCTCCCTCTCCCTTATCTTGAGCAAGTATTTGATTTTTCTCGTGAAAAAGATGTTCTTGTGCATGTAGACGGGGCGCGTCTTTTTAATGCCGTAGCCGAGACAGGTGTGGAACTCCCTGTTTATGGGAATCTGTGTGATTCGCTCATGATTAGCCTTTCTAAGGGACTCTCTTGTCCGGTTGGGAGTGTTTTAATGGGGGACGGGGCATTTATAGAAAGGGCTCGTCGAGCGCGGAAATGGTTGGGCGGAGGAATGCGCCAAGTTGGTTATCTTGCTGCTTGTGGCTTAGTTGCTTTAGATGAAACCGTTCCTGAAATTGGTGAAGACAATGCGCGCTGCAGAAGGTTGGGTTCAGTCACCCTTGGCCTTGAAGGTATTCGATTGGCTCAGGAAACAGTTGATACCAATATTCTTTTTTTGGAGGTTACGGCACGAGAGTGGGATGCTCCGATGATGGTGTCGGCCCTTGAGGACAAAGGTGTTCTAGCTCTCGCGATGGGTGACCGTCTCCTTCGTTTCGTAACCCATCGCCACATACAGGATGGAGATGTAGACAGAGCCGTTGCTGCTCTGCAGTCTATTCTTGAAGGATGAGCGTCTTTAAGGCTTACGACATTCGGGGAACTTGGCCTGATGAAATAGACACCGATTTGTCTTATCGGATTGGGCGAGCATATGCGGCTTTTCTTGAAAAAGGTCCGATTGTTGTTGGGCGAGATATGAGAACGATGGCTCCCGAAGCGGCAGGAGCACTTATCGATGGGATTAGAGATGGAGGCTTGGCTGTTTTGAATATAGGCCTGTGTTCCACACCTCAGCTTTATTTTGCAGTAGGCAGCATGGAGGCTGCTGGCGGGATTGCTGTTACAGCAAGCCATAATCCGGCTGGTTACATTGGATTTAAATTGTGCAGAGAGGATGCTATTCCGATTTCAGCAGATACAGGAATTCGGGAAATCGAAGATATAGCGAAATCTAGTGATGCCCTCTCGGTTATTTCGCCTCGCGGAACCGTCGAAGAGATTGACACACTGTCCGATTACGCCGACCATGTTTTGAAGTGGGCAGGATTGCAGAGAACAGTGGTTTTAGCTTCTGATGCTGCAAACGGAATGGCGTCACACACTTTCCCTGCAGTCCTTCGTGGGCTGACTGGCGTCGAACATGAGGGCCTTTATTACGAGCTGGATGGCAGCTTTCCGAATCACGAGGCGAACCCCTTAAAGGCGTCTAATCTTTTGGACCTTCAGAGCTTAGTTGTTCAGACTGGGGCGGAATTAGGCGCAGCCTTTGATGGAGATGCTGATCGTTGCTGCTTTCTTGACGAAAAAGGGCGCGCGCTGGGGAATGATGTCGTAACGGCCCTAATCGCTCGCCAGACGCTTTCTGAGGAGCCGGGGGGGGCTATTGTCTACGATTTAAGATCTTCCTGGGCGTTACCGGAAATTATCCGAGAGTGTGGTGGGAAACCTGTTCGAGAGAGAGTGGGGCACAGTTTTCTTAAGGCTCGCATGCGTGAACACGATGCTCCTTTTGGGGGAGAGCTTTCGGGGCATTATTATTTTCGGGATAACTGGTATGCGGATAATTCTGAAATTATTCTTTTGGCTGTGATGGGTATGTTGTCCCGGTCATCCGTGCCGTTTTCCGTGTTGGCGGACGAGGTGATGCGCTACCCGAGCACCGGAGAAGTAAATTTCCAAATTGAAGACAAGGGAGGAGCCCTTCGCCGACTTCAGGAGGCCTTCCCCCACGGGGAGGCGGATTTTCTCGATGGGGTCACGCTTTCTCATGGCGATTTAGGTGATTCTGATTGGTGGTGGGTAAATCTCCGTCCAAGCAATACAGAGCCTTACCTGCGAATGAATCTGGAGTCGGAGAATCAAAGTCTCATGGACGAGAAATTCTCAGAAGTGGTGCGCGTGCTTGAGGCTAGCCCTGAGGCTTCTTGATGGTTCAAGTTAAAGGCTGATTGCTTAAAACTTTTTGGAAAGAGTCGAGCCCTTTTTTCTTCCCCATGACCAGGAGATGATCTCCGGGACGAAGGGGCGTTTCGGCTCGCGGCCGGAAATGAAGAGCTTGCTCTGAAGCGTGTCGAACGACTCCACGTAAGGATTCTAATACGACCGGTCGTACAATCCATGCCTATGGACGCGCGATTAGAGCCTCTTCTTGAGCGTACCCCTGATTGGCTATCAGGGGAAGGCCCAGAATCCGAGGTTGTCGTTGCCAGTCGAGTGCGCTTAGCTCGAAATTTATCAGCTACTCCCTTTCCTCTTCAGATGGAAGAGCAGAAAGCTCGGGAGATGTTGAGCGAGTGTAAGAAACATTTGAAGGCAATAATCGCTGATGGAGTAGTTCTTGAGCCTGCAGAATTGGGTCCAGCGGATGCTGAGTTTCTAATTGAACGCAGCTTGGCCTCCCGAGATTTATTTGAAGCCCAGCGGCCTGCTTTAGTTTTTTTTCGCGAAGATGGGCGGAATGGCCTTATGGTGAACGAGGAGGATCACTTTCGGGGGCAAGGTTTTGCTTCGGGACTTGATTTGGAAATCGCTTACAAGCATTGCCAGGAAATCATTCATCCACTTGAAACCAGTTTCCCGGTTGCGACACACCCTAAATTTGGATACTTGACTGCGTGTCCGACAAATGTGGGGTCTGGTATGCGAGCAAGTCTCCTACTGCATTTGCCAGCGCTTGCGCGAAAAAAAGCTCCGCTGCAGCACATCCTGCATACGGCTCAGAAGTCAGGATTAACTGTGCGTGGCGTGCACGGTGAGGGAAGCCGTGACTTGGGCCATCTTTACCAAATCAGCAATCAAAAAACGTTGGGTGGCGATTCTTCGATGCAACTGAAGAGTGTGGAGGAGTTTGGTGGTCAGGTTGTTGCATATGAGAATGGGACTCGTGAGGAGATTTTCGAAACAGAACCTTCGCGGCGTGGCCTTCTTCGGGATGTTGAGCAGGCCTACACGCGTCTGCAGGAATCAACACGAATTACTACTTCTCAAGCTTTGGGGGCATTGAGTATCCTTCGGTTGGCTTCTTTGGGTGGTTTACTTGGCCAATCCGGTATCGATTTCACTGCGGAGCAACTTCTTATTCAGTCTTTTTCACTACAACCGGGACATTTGCAAGCGCGTATTGGGGCTGAAATGGATCCGGTGCATCGAGACTCCTACCGTGCAACACTTCTGCGGGAATCTCTGGGTATTGCTGGTCCATGAGCCATCTAGATACATTTAATCGACCGCTTCGGTCTCTGCGGATTTCAGTCACCGATAAATGCAATCTGCGTTGTAGGTACTGCATGCCCGAAAAAAACTACAACTGGCTGCCTGCGGCTGATTTACTTTCTTTTGAAGAAATTGTCGAAGTGGTGAAGGCTGCTATGCCTCTGGGCGTCCGGAAAGTTCGAATTAGTGGGGGAGAGCCACTGTTGCGGAAGAATCTCCCGGATTTAGTTGCAATGCTCGCTGAGCTGGAACTCGAAGATTTAGCCCTTACCACGAATGGTGTCCTTTTGGGCGAACTTGCGGAGCCACTGAAAGCAGCCGGTTTAAATCGCCTTACGGTTAGCCTTGACACCCTTCAAGAGGATCGTTTTGAAGCATTAACATCAAGGAGAGGTCCTGGTCCGACATTAGCTGGTATACGGGCGGCTTCTGCAGCCGGGTTTGTTGGAATTCGTCTCAATACCATTTTGATGAGTGGTGTTAATGAAGACGAGATCTTGGACCTTATTCGTTTTGCTTCTGCCGAAAATCTTGAGATTAGATTCATTGAGTACATGGATGTTGG
>DNPI01000137.1:0-181 GCA_003501525.1 Planctomycetota bacterium | reverse complement strand
ATTCATTGAGTACATGGATGTTGGCGGAGCCCGTGGGTGGCGAATGGAGAAAGTGGTTTCAGCTGCTCAGACTAGAGCAGTTCTTGAAGAACAGTTCGGTGCTTTGGAGCCGGCTGATGCTCCGAGTTCTGCACCGGCACGAAGATGGAAGCTGCCTAATGGGTATGTTTTCGGAACGATA
>DNPI01000177.1 GCA_003501525.1 Planctomycetota bacterium | reverse complement strand
AGACAACCCAGATTGCTCTGCCGCCGAATATCTCGGTGGTGCTTTGCACGCACTTCAAGTCTCCGGAGCCATCCTCGCGCTCCTTGATGCCGCACGCGAAGAGGCAGGGGTTAAATGAATGAACCGCCGGCCGGTGCAATGCCCACACTGCGATTACGCGCTAGCTTCTTTTTCTGAACTAATTGAAGCCCTGGAGGGCGGAGGAAAGTGCTTACTCTGCGGAGGTTTAATAGAAAAAAAAGAATTGTCGACAACAGCGGACCTGTTTTCAGCAGAAGACATCGCCAACGAGGGGCGCGATAAAGCCAAAGCCGAAGCCGGTATTGCTCAGGAGGAAGACCTCCTGGAATCATCTCCGGATTTCGGCGACGAAGGAGAAGACGAAGCAGACCCCGTTTTATAAAGGAATCCTGTTCAACCCTCGCCAAGAAAGGCACTTTTTCGTATCCTGAGGGGTCCACGGGCACATCAACGCCCTATGGAAATGCCATTCCCCGCCCACTTGGGCAACCCTTAAACAGTATCCCTTTAAATTATGGCTAAAACTGCCAATAAAGTCGCGATTCGTCCTCTAGGGGACAAAATCCTTGTTCAACGTCTCGAAGCAGCTGACATTTCGGCTGGCGGGATTGTTCTCCCTGATTCTGCTAAAGAGAAGCCTCGCGAGGGAAACATTATCGCGCTAGGCGAAGGCCGGTTACTCAAAGATGGGAAACGGGCTGATTTTTCAGTTTCTACGGGTGACCGCGTTCTCTTTGCCTCTTACGCCGGCACTGAGGTTGAGTGGGAAGGCGAAGAATACTTAATTCTCTCCGAGGACGACATCCTCGGCATTGTTGGCTAACGCAAAAGGAGACCTCCCATGGCTACTAAAAAGATCGCATTTGACCAAGAAGCCCGCGAGCACATTCGCAATGGTGTAAGCAAATTGGCTTCAGCAGTTAAGGTCACACTCGGGCCTCGCGGCCGGAATGTCATTATCGAAAAATCATTCGGAACTCCAACCGTGACAAAAGATGGAGTGTCCGTGGCGCGTGAAATTGAGCTCGAGAACAAATACGAGAATATTGGAGCTCAACTCGTTCGCCAGGTTTCAGCAAAGACAAGCGACATTGCTGGAGATGGGACAACTACAGCAACAGTCCTTGCAGAGGCCATCTTCGAAGAGGGCCTCCGGAATGTCACCGCCGGCGCAAATCCGGTCGAATTAAAAAGCGGCATGGAAGCCGCTGTTAATGCTGTGGTGGATTTCCTGAAAAACAACTCCACCCCTGTTAAAGATGTTAAAGAAATCGAGCAGGTGGGCACAATCGCCTCAAACAATGACCCTGAGATAGGCACAAAAATTGCAGAGGCGTGGGAAAAAAGTGGCGGCAAAGATGGTGTCATTACCATTGAAGAAGGGCGATCTCTCGAAAATGAGATCGAGACCGTCGAAGGAATGCAATTCGACAAGGGATATTTGTCCCCGCACTTTGCGACAAACCCTGAAACGCTGGAGTGCGAACTCGAAGAGCCTTATATCCTCATATTCGAAAAGAAGGTCTCTAACATTCGAGACCTGCTTCCCGTTCTCGAGCAAGTTGCAAAAGAAGGGTCCTCGCTGTTGGTAATCGCAGAAGACGTTGAAGGGGAAGCTCTTGCCACTTTAGTGGTGAATAAGCTTCGAGGTATTTTCAAATGCTGCGCAGTAAAAGCTCCAGGCTTCGGAGATCGCCGCAAAGCCATGCTCGAAGATCTTGCTGTCTTGACTGGCGGCACCGCTCTCATGGAAGATTTAGGGCACAAACTCGAATCAACCACCCTCGAGCAACTAGGTCGAGCAAAACGAGTCACCGTCACGAAGGACGACACCACTGTCATCGAAGGTGAGGGCAGCAGCGAAGCCATCGACGGAAGAGCAGACCAAATTAAAGCCGAAATCGAACGCACCTCCTCCGATTACGACCGCGAAAAACTAGAAGAACGATATGCCAAGCTCTCTGGTGGTGTAGCCGTTTTCAACGTTGGGGCAGCAACTGAAGCTGAAATGAAAGAGAAGAAGGGTCGTGTAGAAGACGCTCTTCACTCTGTCCGCGCAGCAGCGGAAGAAGGGATTTTGCCCGGAGGCGGGTCTTCCCTTGTGCGCGCTCAAGAAATTGTTGCCAAGCTCGAGTTGGAAGGAGACGCGAAATCTGGCGCTGAGATTATTCGCCGCGCCTTAGAAAGCCCTATTCGCCAAATTGCCGCAAACGCAGGAATTGATGGGTCCCTTGTTGTGGATAGAGTAAGAGGAAATGACTCTTTTGCCTCTGGCTTCAATGCCGCAACAGAGGAATACACCGATCTTATCGCTGACGGAGTCATTGATCCCACGAAGGTAGTGCGAACTGCTCTGCAAAATGCTGCCTCAGTCAGCACCCTCCTCTTGACGACAGAGGCAATTGTCTCAGAGATCCCTGAAAAGGTTGTTGCGCCCCCTGGAGGGGGAGCCGACCCGATGGGTGGAATGGGTGGAATGGGTGGAATGGGTGGAGGAATGGGCTTCTAAGCGCTTTCTAGCGCCTAACGCCGGCGGCGGCTCTGCCCCTGAGAGCTGCCGCCGCTTTTTTTCCCCGAAACGCTTTCACCTGCCACCTTCCTAAAGAGAAGGAGGTGGCTAAATCCTCGAAGGAAGTAATTCGTTTCCTCCGCAGATTTGTGGTAATTGCCCTGCTGGAGAGACTTCGATTTTCTAACTACGGCTATATGGTCGACAATGTCGAACGCCTGAACAAGTAAGTAAACGAACTGTGCTCCTATTGGGACAAACTGCTTCCTCTTCCACACGTCACAAACAAAAACTCCTCCGTAAGCGCCCGGCTTCATAACTCTCCATAGCTCTTCAAAAACTTTTCCCATCGCTTCGAAGTATGCGTCGGAGCTTGCATCAAGCTCTCCGATGCACTCCGGCTTGCCCGAATACTTCAAATTAGTCCCGTATGGGGGGTCAACAAAAACAAAATCAGCTGACTCGTCCTCGAGCGGCAAATCGCGGGCATCCGCTGTTTTAACTTTCGGATGATGGGGTTGAAGATCAAACCCTATTCCAAGCCTACCCATTTCCTTGGCGACATCGAGAGTCGTGCCAGATCCACACATTGGGTCAACAACTGAATCTCCTTCCGCTGTATACCTCTTTAGCAAGTTCCAAAGTATCCAAGAAGGCGTTGCCCCACGATATTCCGAACTACCTTGCTCACCGTCGCCGAAGTGCTGGGAAGGATATTCCCAAAGCGTCGTAGTTTGTAGGGAGAGAGGTGGTGATGGCATAGTGAAGGCCACGCCATGAAAACGAGGCACAATAGTTTGTGGTGCCGGGAACAGGGGTCGAACCTGCACTGGGTATTAACCCAACATGGCCCTCAACCATGCGCGTCTGCCAATTCCGCCATCCCGGCAAGGGCCAAGAATTCTAGCCACCGCGTGGCAGTCGTCAATCCAGAGACAAACTGCCTGCAAGCATTAAGCTCGCTTCTCTTCTCCGAACTTTAAAGCCAGCAGACAGCCAATCAAAAAGAGTAAGCGGAAGCACCGCCAAATTAATCTCTTTCTGTATCTCGGGGATACGAATACCTCGGAGGGATTCACGCCGATTCAGCATCGCCTGGTCCACTGCTTTCTGTAGCTGAGCTGCCTGCTCCGCGCTCACGGCACCGCCTCCAAACAGCTTGGCCCGCAAACTCAATTCAACTTGCGGCCGCTCTTGAACAAAAACTGTCTCCATTTCATTGCGGAAACTAATACTAGCAAGGTCAGCAATGAGCTCATCGAGCCAATGCTTAGCCTCAAGAGGGTCGCTGTAAGAAAACAGATGTGCACCCCCATCCAAAGCCTGGACAGCTCTACGAAATTCAGGCTTCTCAGACAACTTTGCGACCACCGCCACATCGCGAGCTTGAACTAAGGCTGTTTGGACTACTTTCTCCGCATATTTATACGAGTTGCTGATAATGGCCATCCGTAGAGCCGGGATTTCGACGACAAGGATTTCGCCTGTTCCTGGAAAAGCCGGTGAGGCAAAGGCGATGCCTGAAGTGTTCCCACGCAGTTCGACTCTTTGTAAGCGCGGGCGCTCTTCCCCACCAGAAAACCGCCAAGCATTTGCTTTAAAAAATTCAATTAGACGAGAAAATGCCGCCCTATCGCGAAGCTTTCCCAACAGCGCAACTAGAGGTACCGGAGCATTGTCATGCTCCACATCCCGGGCAGCATCGCCTGGGTAGTCGTCCCGACGAAGAGAAAGACACAAACCCGGCGAGAAGGCCCGACCAACTTCTCCTAAAAGATGTCCGACGCCTTGATATTGGCCTGTATTAACAACAATCTCATCCAATATGCGTCTAATGTCCGGCTCCATAGCTCCCTCAACCTGCTGAAGCACTTTCCCTGGATCGCCCGCAACAACGCCAAAGAAAAACGAATCCGCGGGCACCGCACTCGCGAGTTCCCGAATTCTGCTGGCTCCTACAGGACTCGCTTGTAACCAAGTGCGCTGATATGACCGCGCATTAGACAAATCCAACTCCCCTGAAAGCCTCCCCTCAAAGTGGTTCCCAGCAAGCCAATAGCCGGATAGAAAACGAAAAATTTCACTGTCAAAGAAAGAACTGGCAAGCTTCTCGCTGAAGGTGAACCCGGAGGGCTTGGGCCACCGGCCCATGCTTTGGCGCAACTTCTCCCAACGAACAAAAGCTTCAATCGGACGGTCACCCGGGCCCAAATATGCCTCTACGTTGTCATAGAAGATAGACGCCTGTGCAAGGGAATCTTGGCCGCTTTGCAATTCAAGAGAACGGGCAGAATCTATCCACTCCTCCCGGCTAGCGAGGATAAGAACATCCCGGACACGAGCTAAATAGGCATCTTGGTAACCAAATGGAGGGAATTTAGGGAACCGCCAACGGCCGTCGCCTAAGGATTGGACACCCAAGGATTTAGGCAACTTGCTCCGAACAAAATCGAAGTCAAGCAAAGAAACTCCAGCGCGAACTTTAAAAGAAGAGCGTGTCATAACCATTCCATCAAAAGCCCTGCCCGACCCAGGAACTCCGCGCCCGGCAATCGCGACTTCTCGGAAAAGGTCCTCCTGCGCGTCGAGGCCAGGGGGTAACGA
>DNPI01000135.1:2507-3762 GCA_003501525.1 Planctomycetota bacterium | reverse complement strand
CGGCTTTGGGCGGCGGTAGCACCGGGCTTACTTGGTGATTCCGAGTCAATGGAAACGCTTTCGATAATGGTGACCGAAGATGTAGAGCCAGCGGTTCGAGTCGCTGCTGTTGATTCACTCGGAGTGTTAGGGAAAGGCCGGGAAGGAAGGGCTGCTCGAGCACTTGTCATGGCTCTAAATGACACGGCTCTTGAAGTGAAGACAGCTGCTTGCCTTGCGCTGCGCCAGGTGAGAACTACTGAAGCAGTGGCTCCGCTAATCCGCATTCTTTCCGAGGAGAAAGGTCGAATCCTTGAGCAGGTGGTACCCACTTTGTATGAACTTACTGACTTGCAGTTGGGCGCAGATTATTCTGCTTGGGTTGGTTGGTGGGAATCTGCAAGCCAGAGGGGTTATCGAATCCCAACTGCTGCGGAGCTCAATAAACGACGGGCCGCTCGAGAAGAGACGGCCTCAATTTATCGAGCGTCGCGCCCAGAAGCAGAATTCCTTGGAATTCCTACTCCGAGCCGCAACGTGGTATTTGTAATTGATATTTCTGGGTCAATGGAGGAAGAAGTCGTGGATCGGAAGTCTTTCCGCGAGCGTGGGTTTACGCGGTTCCGCAAACTAGACATAGTGCAAGAGGAATTGGCACGCTCCATTGAAAGTCTTGGTCCGGAGGTTCGCTTCAACCTTTTCGCCTTTGCGACTGAGGTGTACCCGTGGAGAAAGAAATTGGTTCCAGCTAATGCCCTTAATCGCAGGAGTGCAACTGCTTTTGTGCGTGATTTAGAACCACTGGGTGGGTCTGCAGCAGCAGCCGCTGGCTCGGCTGGACTGCAGCGTTCATCGGATGAGAGAAAGGGAATGACCAATACTTGGGCTGGTTTACTGGCAGGATTGGGATTTTCAATCGGGGGCAAAGCTGAGTTGTCTGCGGAAACTGCTACCGAATTCAAGAAGGGTGCAGGGGATACACTCTTTTTCCTGTCGGATGGGCGACCTAGTGTGGGTGACCTTGTCGATACAGACGATATCCTTGAAGGAATTCTTGAACTCAATCGATTTCGGCGGGTAGTAATTCACACTATTGCAATTGGTGAGTTTCAAAAGGATTTCATGGAATACTTGGCCCGCGATACAGGTGGGATTTTTATGGATTTAGGGCGATGAAATTGCCGCGAAACTGCAGCATCTCGTATACTTGGCACCTACGGGAGTCGTTCCGCAAATGCCCGCTTCATCGGGGCGTAGCTCAGCTTGGCTAGAGCGT
>DNPI01000135.1:0-2183 GCA_003501525.1 Planctomycetota bacterium | reverse complement strand
TGCGTTCGGGACGCAGAGGTCGGAGGTTCAAACCCTCTCGCCCCAACCACTCTCTAGAATGAAATGGCTTGCTGCCTTTTGTTCGCTCGGTTTTCTAATCGATTGTCATAACAATTTGGTCACAAATGGCTCACGATTCTGATTCGAACGGAGCAGATCGCCCTAGGCGAAGACGCCGCCGTAGGCGTCGTTCCCGGGGTAACTGGTCTAAGTCAACGGCTTCTACAGACGAAGGCGCTGTGGCTACCGGTGCAGAGCGAGCGGTGGAGGAGAAAGGGGAAAACGATTCGAGTGCTAAGAGGCGGAGCCTGCCTGTTTCGGGAATCCTTGAGATACGGAAGGATGGCACGGGTTTCCTCCGTAGCCTAGAGCATGATCTTGCTGAGCGGAAATCTGATCCCATGATGCCTATGCGCATGGTTAAGCGTTTTAATTTCAAGGCGGGTTCGATGATTGTGGGGAGAGGTATCGACGGGAAGCCTGGATTTGGTCCGAGGGTCGATTTTGTGGAAAGCGTTGATGGAGTTCCTCTTTCGGAAAAAAGGCATCGAAAAAACTTTCGCAAGCTAACGGTTATTGATCCCGATTTCCATTTTGAGTTGGGCACCTGCGAACAAGACGGACAACTCTCTATGCGTGTCTTGGACCTTCTATGCCCTGTAGGTCGTGGCCAAAGAGGTTTAGTGGTCGCCGCCCCGCGTACGGGCAAAACCACTTTGATGCAGCAAATTGCGACTGCAATGGAAACGCTTTATTCCGATGTAAACCTGATAGTCCTTTTAGTTGATGAGCGGCCCGAAGAAGCCACTTACTGGAGGCGGGCTCTCAAAAACGGAGAAGTTTATGTGAGCACGATGGACGAAACCCCTCGCAATCACGTTCGTCTTGCGGAAATGGTTCGGGCGCGGGCTGAGCGATTGGTTGAAGCTGGCGAGGAGGTTGTCATTCTTCTCGATTCACTTACCAGATTAACGAGAGCCTATAACAATACGCTTGGCGGCAAGAACTCTAAAGTCATGTCTGGTGGCCTCGATTCGCGGGTAATGACCAAGCCTAAAAACTTTTTTGGAGCGGCTCGCAATACTGAGGACGGTGGCTCGCTAACTATTCTTGCCACTGCTCTTGTCGAAACTGGCTCACGTATGGATCAAGTGATTTTTGAAGAGTTCAAAGGAACCGGGAATATGGAGTTGACCTTGGATCGTCAACTGGCCGACAGGAGGGTTTTTCCAGCGGTTGCTCATGACCGAACAGGAACTCGTAAAGAAGAAAAGCTTCTGAGCCCTAAAGTTTTGCGCAAAGTAAACATTTTGCGACGGGTGCTAGGCCGAATGAAGCCTCGCGAAGCTATGGAGATGTTGGTCGATAGGCTAGAGAAATATTCCTCAAATCAAGAATTCTTAGGAGCGTTTTCAGTCGATGATGAACCTTAAAGGAGGTTCGTCAGGCGCTTCGATTATGGAAATTCTCGAATGGAAGGAGACTGAGAATCCCATAAGAATTTCTTGCGACGTGCTTGGATTTAGCCCGTACGGAGTGTCTTAGTACTTTTTCACGGATGACTGACTCTCAAGATGCCTCTTCTCCTTTACCTGTTGTAGAGGTTTCAGGATTAAAAAAATCTTACGGCACGGTTGAAGCTCTGCGTGGAATCGATTTTTCTATTTCTTCTGGAGCAGTAGTCGGTTTTCTTGGTCCCAATGGGGCTGGAAAAAGTACAGCTATCAAAATTTTGACAGGGTTTCTTGCTGCGGATGAGGGCTCAGCTCGTATTTGCGGATTGGATGTGGAAGCGGACCCTCTCGAGGTAAAGAGGAGAGTTGGGTATCTTCCTGAAAACAACCCCTTGTACCTTGATATGCGGGTGACCGACTATCTCGATTTCGCTTGGCGGGCAAGAGGCGGAGAAGGTTCAGCGAAGCAAGCCCTTAACCGTGTCGTTGTGCAAACAGGTCTTCAGGAAGTCTTTGGACGCTTTCTTGGTGAATGCTCGAAAGGTTTTAGGCAAAGGGCCGGTATTGCTCAAGCCCTGTTACATGATCCGGAACTCTTGATTCTGGATGAGCCGACAAATGGCCTTGATCCGATCCAGGTGGTTGAAATCCGAAAATTAATTCTAGAGTTGGGGAAAACTAAGACGGTGCTTCTTACCACGCATGTCCTGCCTGAAGTTGAAGCTTTGG
>DNPI01000033.1 GCA_003501525.1 Planctomycetota bacterium | reverse complement strand
AATAAAATAGGTGCCGTAGCATTAATAGTCATTGACACCGAGACTTCCTTAAGAGGAATCCCATCAAAGAGAGTTTCAAAATCTCGCAAAGAATTAATCGCCACGCCGACCTGCCCAGATTCGGCAACCGCAAGAGGGTGATCAGCGTCATAACCAATTTGAGTAGGCAAATCGAAGGCTACTGACAATCCAGTTTGACCCTGTTCCAGGAGATATCGAAAACGCTCATTGGTTTCCTTCGCTGAAGAGAACCCCGCATATTGCCGCATAGTCCAAAGACGCTTCCTGTACATCTCCTCGTGAATCCCCCGAGTAAAGGGCCATTCTCCCGGACTCTCAAGGGGGCCGTCCGGTCCAGAAGCAGGAAGCCATGCAGCTAAAGGGAGCCCAGAAGCTGTTGCATACTTCTTTTTCCGCCCGGTGTTTCCTTCTCCCATTACTTCAGTGATTGTAAGAGTACGACCACAGGTTATTCCTATCGTGGTAGCCTGGATGTGTTCGTACATCACGAGCGCTGCTGTTCCCTAATCCGTAATGCAAAAATTCATCTCTGTCTGCGCACTTATTTTGGGCGCATCACCCCTGATTGGCCAATCTAACGCAACTTCCCAGTTAATGACGTATGGAGACGTCATAGGCGATTCCTTTCGCGTAGAAGTTGCTGGAATAACCCCCAACGTCACAACCTTTGTCGTTCCCTCATTTAATGCCACTGGGTCTAATTATTTAATTGGGCTTTCCGGTGACCCAAACGACCACCTAGCCGTGGACTTAGGTTTAGCTCAAAACGGCACTTACTTCACCACGCAATCATCCGCGGTGGGCACTGCTTCCTTGACCCTTGGAGTACCCAATAACCCTGCACTTGTAGACGCGAGAGTGCACATTCAAGCCTTCACCCGCCCGGCAGGCAGCGGGGTCGACATGTTCGACGATTTCAGCAATCTCCGAACAGTCACAGTCAATTTGCACGGCCGCTGGCAAGAAGCAGACGCCATCTCAATGCCTTCAGCCCTCATGGCGAGCTGCCCGCTTTCATTTGGCCCTGAAGGCGACCCCTTGGTAATTTTTTCATGCGGAGGAGGGCCTGTGCTCTTAACTGACACTTCCAATCCTTATCCGTCTATTGATCGCTGCTGGACGTACGACATACGCAGTGAGCAGCACACCATGCTGGGCGGCGTCATGAATGACTCACGCGCTTTCCACACAGCCACCCGTCTCCATGACGGGCGTGTTTTGGTGACGGGTGGAATTCAAGGACCGCGCGGAAGCGGAAATTCCCACTACACCGAAGTCCTCAACACTGCGGAGATTTATGACCCCGCCACTGATACCTGGACAGCTGTCGCCTCAATGCAAAAACATAGAGCGGGAGGCACCGCATCCCTGCTTCCTGATGGAAGAGTCCTCGTCGCAGGCGGCACGTCGGGAAATGGACAGAACCAGCTTTCTGACGTTACCGACATTCTCGGTACGGCAACTCGATTAACAGAAATTTTCGACCCCGTCGCAGGAACGTGGTCTTCCGGACCAGATCTCCAAGAACCTAAAGCAGGCGCAGTGGCAACAGCTCTCCAGGATGGCCGAATCATGATCGCGGGAGGCATTACTCATACCTACATTTTTGGTATTCCAATTCCTGCTTTCTCCAATACCGCCTGCTTCTACAACCCCTCCGCAGGTGCTTTCGACCCTAAAAAGACAATGGTCACAAAAAGGGCTCTATTCGCCATGACACTACTACACGACGGCAGAGTTCTGCTCGCCGGTGGTGGCGGAGGTGACATCCTAAACATTGGTCCCATCAGACAGTGCGAAGTATTCGACCCTAACTCAAATAGTTTCAATTCCGTTGATCCTCTTAGCACCTCCTCCTGCTTTGCAGGCTGCGTCACGCTTAAGGATGGGCGGGCTCTTGTAGTAGGAGGCGCAACTGGCAATATCGATGACCCCATACCCATCGCCGATTGCTGGATTTTCGAGCCCTCCAATAACACCATGACTTCCGTTGCCCCGTTGAATGTAGAGCATGCCGGAGGCGCTGTCTTCCTCATGGAGGACGGCACCGTCTATGTAGGAGGCGGGGAGTCCGGTGCCGGAATTTCCGTAGACACCTCGGAATCCTGGTCGCCCTAGCAGAAGCTACATCTGGAATTTATTACCACGCGTGAGACCATCCCACAACAAAGGCATAGTCGGCTTGCGTGTAACTATCTCCAGAAAAATCACTCAACACTGCATTGTCCCCCGTCGTCCATGTTTCAGGTAACGCAGCAACAAAAGAGACATGCAAATCACCGCTATTAGATTTCCCCCACCGAGTGAAACCGACACCTAGGTGGAGCTGATTAAAAGGCACCAACCCTGGCAGGGGCGACCCCCCCACGGGGTTTCTTGACCAGCCCACTCCTGTCCTAAAAGTAGAACGCGACGAAATATCTTTTTCCCATGCCGCGGAGAAAGACAGGCTATCTCTCCAGTTCATATCGAGATCAAGGACGGTGGTGCCATCCCCTCCTAGCATTTCTCCGACATCCGCGTTTCCAGGATTCGAAAGCGTGGCTTCCCAATTCTGGAAAGCGGCGCCCCATCCAGTCCAAACAAGGTCAGCTGTCACCCGCTCTCGGCGGCGAGGTAAAAAGTGGGCCACTGATACACCTAATTGAGCAGGAAACTGAACCCTAGGTATTGAAAGGTCGAAACTGCTCGTCGGGTCTTCGAGAAAATCACCCGGAATCATTCCCGCCTCTCGCATTGCATCGAGCATAAACCCCAAATCAGCACCGAAATCAACCATAGCTGAGCCGTTTAGGGCAGATTCTGAGGAAGGCGACCGAGCCCATGCTCCCACTCGCCAACTTCGCGCTGGCTGCCAAAGTAGCCCTGCTTTCAAAAAAGCCTGAAGGGGCGCTGTTGCTTCAGCAGAATAATCCACTTGGAAATTATCTGGGACATCCGGTCGAAGGCCCGCGTCAAACATCGCATTTAAGAGCTGACTTAAAATTGCTCCCCAAGTTGACCCGGCAAGGTCGCCCTTCATGTCGGAGATCGGGACATCGGTCGCTGATCCCATATCCATCAAGCTGCCCCTCAAGGAAGCTCCCACACCAAAAGATAATTCCCGCGTAGGCCGCCAGGAGATATTCGGCTCCAACCCGACTGACGTGAGGGCATTGCTGACTCCAACTCCATGGTGGACGGGAACATCCCACACTGCATTTGGATCGCTGGGATCTCCCGAAGTGTCCTTCTTAACATTCAAAATGGTGTCTCTATCAAAAGAAGCTGAAGCAGCAGCAGCCGGAACAAACGAAATGGAGACAAAAGCATCAGAAGAAATTGGTCGCCCCCAAGAAAGCCAAGGGCCGCCAGCTAGAACATTTTCATCCCTAAACGACAAGCCCGCAGAAGACATCCCCGAAAGCGGCTGCCATAAAAGCCTGCCGTGGGTCTCCACAATCCCCTCCTTTGCTTTCCAACCTTGTTGACTAAATCGAAACGAAAGCGCAGCTGGATTACGTACCCCATCCAGGAGACTATCGGCCAAGACATTACCGGCACCAGCCCGACCAGCAGCCAAAGCACTATCGCCCGTCACTTCCCCGCCCTGCTGTGCAAGCAAAGGAGAGGCAAAAGTAATCAAAGCACACACGAGCACATGAATATTCAAACCGAGTCCCCCCCCTCCAAAGCAGATGTTGATTGAGATAAAAACTGGCGAATCTCGACCATGTCATCTGGCTCTTCTACGCAGTAGCTCATCCCTTCGCCAGTAAATGGATGCTGGAACGATATCGAATAGGCGTGGAGCAAAGGTCTGTCAGGGCAAAGACAATGTCGGGGCAACAATGCAGGATGAAACTTCCCCACCCGGTAAAAGGGGTCACCAAGGATAGGAAGCTCTTCTGATGCCAAATGCACTCTTATTTGATGCTTCCGACCCGTTCGTGGTTCCACTCGAAGGTAGGCAAAATTATCAAAAGTTTCAAGAACCTCGTAATCAGAAACGGCATCGCGAGTTCCGATGCGAGTTGAATCTGTGACACAAACTCGACCCGGGTGTTTCGCATCCGAGGTCAACCTCTTTTCAATCCGATTAGAGACAAAACGAGGTTTCCCATAAACAACCGCGCGGTATTCCTTGCGGATTTTGCGTTCCGCAAATTGCGCAAGGAGATTATCAAATGAGTCTTTCTCAAAAGCCACCAAGCAAACGCCAGAGGTCCCTCTGTCCAGACGATGCACAATCCCCGGTCGCTCGTCACCTTGCCCGGTTGGAAGGGAAGTAGCTTGTCGACTCTCAAGCCAAGAAGCCACCGATGGATCTGTTCCATATTGAGTATTTGGGTGCATCAGCAAGCCCGCCGGCTTATCGAGAATTGCGAAGTATTCATCCTCAAACAGAACACGGGGCTCCAACAATGACCCCTTTTCAGGGACTGAGGGGCGAGGAACTTCCAAAACAATTGTTTGCCCTTTTTTGGGCATCACGCTCGGCTTAGTAACTACCTCTCCATCCACCTTAGCCCTACCTTCACGAATCAGACGCGCAGCAACATTCCTTGATATCTCAATATCAAGAATCTCAACAATTGCTCTATCAAGGCGAAGCACCTCATCCTTAGAAGTTACAACACCCTGAAAAATATTCGAACGCGAATTCATAACTAGAAAAGGAAACCGAAAACGAAATGCTACCTACAAAGAGAAACTGAAGTGATTAAACTTCCAGCTACCGCTGGACATTTGGCCACCTCTAACAACCACGGTAACCTTTCCGATTCTCTTTCGGGGGCCTCCCCTCGAGATTAATGCTAACTGCCTCCTTCCTGGCCTTTGCGCTCCAAAGAGCTCAGTCACCTGAGCCTCGAGTTCCTTCTACAGGATTCATGGAAATTCCTGCTGGGCGAACTTGGGTTGGCACAGATGTCGCTGTTGCAAAAAAACGAATTGCTGAGACTCCAGACAATGCCCAGCTGCTTGGAGCAGAAACCCCTAGATCTCGAATCGACATTGAAAGCTTTCTTATCGGACCATCTGAAGTCACCAATGAGATGTATCGCGTCTTTGTCGAGGACACAGGTGCCGTTCCGCCAGTAACTTGGGCACAAATTCCCGAAGAGGTCAAACAGGCCATTATCGCGGAGAAAAAAAAGGGAGATCCGGGTTTTGTTCTCACGCCTACGGCACTCGGAATATGGTGGATGGAACACTGGCAGGATGAGGCACTCGCTCTGGAATGGAATATGCCAGGCGATATTGCTCTTACACCCGTCACCTTCGTAAGCCATGGAGACGCTCTTGCATATTGCCGCTGGGCTGGATTACGCATGCCTAGTGAATTCGAATGGGTGCGAGCAGCCCGCGGAGATGGAGAAATTGATTTCCCCTTTGGAACAAAATTCGATTCTTCGTTGGTCGCCCACAATGCAACGACTCCGCGCTATCTCTCATACAAAATTCTCCCTGCCAATTCGTTTCCGGACAATGCCTCGCCATTCGGATGTGTAGATATGGCAGGAAATGTTTGGGAATGGACCGAGAGCGGTTTTAACGCCCTCCCGAAATTCAAAGGGTTTCGAGTTAAAACGAATGCAGGAACTACAGAAGATATTTTTCCTGTTTTTGATGGCTCTACGCGTGTTATCAAAGGCGGTTCATATGTAAATCCAGGATTTGTGTCTCGGATTGACACCCGAGCGGGACTGTTCCGCGACAGCAGAGCCCCCATGATTGGATTTCGAGTGGCGTCTTCTCTCCTCCCCTGCAGGGACGCTTGCCAAATTGCTGCGGAAAAAATTGACGGCAGAGTTCTAGACGGTATGCCCACCCGCGATTTGGATTTCGCAAATACCTTGGGTCTAGAAAAACGCCGCTATATAGACCTAGAAACGGTAAGCCCTAACCGCGCTGACCCTCCCAAACCAATCCCACCATCGGAGCCTGTTGACGGATACGCAATTTTCAACCGTTATGACTGCTTTGCTCTGGTCGCTAAAAAGGAAATAGAATTTTCGAGTCCAGACAAAGTCGCTCGCCATATCCGAGATGGCGATCCAGTTCCTGTTGGAATGATTCACACGACCGTCGCTTTAAAAAATCCGGTCCTCCCCCCAGGAACTTATGTGCTTTCCTGGTTAACCCCTTTGGAAGTCGAAGACATCCTTAATCGAGGAGGCTCAGTTCCTGCAAAATTCCGACCAGAAGAAGAAATCTCAGATTCAGGGAGCGAACCGGAGGCTTCTAAAAAATCGCCTGAAACAGAGGAAGGGGAGAATGAACGTTTCGTAGATTTCTATGAAGTCGAATTAGTACCTGAAACCCAGAACCTTCTCGTTTTGGATGCACGCAATCGAGCAGTGGCAGCGATTCCACTAACAAAGACACCTCGACTAGAAAGAATTAAACAAGTGCCTAATTCGATTGCCGTCAACCTCAACAAAGAGCGACTCGATATTCGAATGAGAGTAGGCGGACCCCGAGGCAAGGCCTTCGGCTTTCAATTCAATGTTGAGCCTGTTAATGCCGAGGGTTCGCTCGTGCGCGAGGGCTGGTGGACTGGGGATTGGTTCGAAATAATCCCGGTTGCGGAAGAAGAGAAGTAAAGCCTTTACGCCCGCAATTAGTCACACCCGACGCCCTGAACCGTGTCTCAGCAAGTGCCATGCTGTGTACAATAAAAATAGTGCGAACAATATCGCCAACAGATTAGGCTCCATCCAGCGATTACGTATCCAAACGCCAAAAGCTGCCGCAACGAGTGCTGAAGGAGCTAAGCGTTTGACCAAACTGCCACTCACTCGGCCATCTTTCATCGCAAGGGCCACCCCTACCATCGCTGTCGGCACCATCGCAAGAAGGCTAGTCCCTGTCGCGAAATGGAAAGAAAACCCACCTACTCCAAAAATTAATCCCGGCACGACTACCACCCCACCTCCCACACCGAACAAAAGTGCACATATTCCACCAAGGACTCCCAGAAGGAGGGCAATAAGACAACGCATAAGCGGAGAGCTTGGAAAGAGTCCCGGCTGCGAATCTGATGGAATATCACCAAGAACGCCCAGATTGCGGAAAGCAACAAAAACGAGAATCAGCACAAAAGCTTTTTTGAGTGTCGAGGTCGATACTGTGCTAACAATACGTTCACCGAGATGGACTCCTATTTGCCCCCCCACCGCAACTAAAGCAGCAGCCCAAAGGACAAGGTGATCTGGTTCTGTCAAGAACTCCGTAACCACCCCTACAGCAGCCACTGGGGCAACAACGGCAAGGGCACTGCCCAGAGCCCTCTTCATGGGGATTCCCAGCAAAACCAAAAAAGGGCCGACTATTAACCCACCTCCAATGCCCAGCAAACCGGACAGGAGACCGGCTAAAACCCCGATTGCCAAGGTAGTAGCAGGCCTACGAAGAACGGAACCGCTCAAGATTTGCGTATTCGCTCCGCAAGATTTGTTGTGCCACGACCTTCGTGGAGAGGGATAAAACGAACTTCGCCCCCCTGCTTCTCGACGAAAGCAGCACCAGCAACTTCCTTTCCTTCCCAATCAGCGCCCTTCACTAAAAAATCCGGCGAAATACTTTCGATTAGGAGAGACGGCGTATCTTCACTAAAAGGAACAACCATATCGACACATTCCAAAGCACCTAAAACTTCTACCCTGTCTTCCAAGTCATTAAAGGGACGGCCTTGCCCCTTTAACCTCGCTACAGAGGCATTATCATTCACTCCCACGACAAGGGCGTCGCCAAGACTACGCGCCTCTTGCAGATAACGGACATGACCAGCATGCAAAAGGTCAAAACACCCATTCGTGAACACTATTCGTGCACCGCGCTTTCGAAGTGCATCCGAAGGAGAGGTTTTTCCCCCTTCGTTTGAGATTGACAATTTTGAAGCAGCAGACCCTATTGTTAACGCCCTCACCACATCTTCGCGTCGCGCTGCAACCGTTCCTACTTGGGCAATAACAACTCCTGCCGCAACATTCGCGAGTCTCACGGCATCGTCCCATTGCCAATCATCTGAAAGAGCAAGAGCCAATGAAGCAATCACTGTATCCCCAGCGCCTGTGACATCAAAAACTTGGCGCGCCGCAGTTGCCAAATGAAAAGGGCTTGCATCGCGACTCACTAATAGCATGCCCTCAGCGCCCAAAGTCACAAGGAGAGCCTCCAAAGAGGCCCGAATTCGAATTTTCTCGGCAATCTGGATGGTGTCTTCTAAATGAGCAAAAGTGCCTTCAATACAAGCCTCTGCTTCAGCTTTATTCGGAGTTGCAACAGTAGCTCCGGCATAGTTCTCTAATTCACCTGGAGCCGGATCGACCAAACACGGGACACCTCTTTGGCGAGCTTCCGCTATAGCTGCAGCCCCCACCCCTCCACCAAGCATCCCCTTCCCGTAATCACTTAACACGAGCGCCTCCCATTCGGCAGCCCGCAAATCATCAAGAACGCACTCTGCCAAAGCTTCGGGGGCAAGTTCGGTCTCCTCCCTATCGACCCTGAGCATTTGCTGTCCGTGGGCCATCACTCGAATTTTTTGGCTGGTCGGTCTACCAGAATCCATCCGAATGCCTCTAGTATTGGCGCCCCTCTCCTCTAGGGATTTGAGGAGTTCGAATCCAGGGGCATCGTCTCCGAGAAAACCAAAAGCTCGCGCACTCGCCCCCAAAGCCTGCAAGTTCGCAACCACATTCCCGGCCCCCCCTGGACGCATTTCTTCTCGGTTGGAAACAACGACAGGAACAGGGGCTTCAGGAGAAACACGATTTGTTCCTCCCCAAATAAATTTGTCCACCATAAAATCACCAATAACAGCAATTCGATGCGGCCTCATCGATTGAAGGCGAGGGGCGAGTCCTGACTTAATCACGATTTCTTCTGAGCAAATTCTGCGGGCCTTGTCCTATAGCGGTCATGTACCCAAAGATATTGAGAGGGACAATTCAAGATTGCCGATTCAAGCGTGGCATGGATTTGCAACCCAAGATTCTCCTCAGCTTCTCGATTCTTTTCTCGAGAGCTTCCAGTCTCAAGGAGAATCTCACACCCAACCTGAAAACGGTCTGATTCGGTCGTTCGAATGCACCAGCATACCAGGAGGGGACTTTTGCTCCCGAGAGCTAAGCCGGGAGCGGTTCTATCTGTGGCTGCCAATTCTCCAAACCAGGGCAGGAATGTCGGCGACCTATGAGAATTCTGATCCGAAGCGAGACAAACCGCTCCCCCTTCTCTTTGGTGCGAGAGGAGTTTGCGCACTCCGCCACGCCTTGGCACAAGACAAACGCCCCACTTTTCTCTCGCTCTCTTTAAATGCTCAGCTAAATAATAATTAGTTGGTAGACGCATAGGCACAGCAGGCTCTAACCCCATCTCTGCCAAAATGTATGTCATACCTTCGAAGCACCCCAAGTGAGGCTGAACCAGCACAGCTCCTTGCCCTTTAACAGAGAGTAACTTTTCCCTCACCCCTTCTTCGAAATCAACACGACTTAAAAGTTGACCTTGGTTGCGAGGCAAAAGAGCAACGCTGTCAATGGCTAAAAGCCCCATATGACGACAAGAGTCCTTTAATAAATTCCACCTCTCCACTTCGGTCGAAGTAGGTAAAGCTTTTTCCAGATTGGTTAGACCAATTTCTCTACGCCTTGGGATGAACCTAACCAATGCACCCACAGCCTCAGCAAGAGCGGAAGCTAACGAAGCTGGCAAAAATCTCAAACCCCCTAAGAAAAGTAAAACAGGACGAGAGGTAAGCCAAGGCACAACTCCTGGTCGACCGCGCCAGTGACTTCTGACCTTCCGCAAGAAACTAGGAGGACGAGTCATCCTGGAGTCACGGCATTCGGGTCAACAGCCCGCCACAGTGGTTCAATTTGACCTGCGCGAGAAGGCAGTATTAATGACTCGAGGAGCATTTCCCATTCTTCCTCTCCTTGGGAAAAAGCCCAATCGATCTTCACCTCCCAAACTTCCCGAGAGCCTATATCTCGAATCTTGACCGCATCTTTCTCTGTCACAAGAATGGGAAAATTTCTCGGCCAAGCATCAAAATCCTTCGAACGCCATCCATGATGGTCTGCCTTCCAATCTTCGCCTATCACGCAAGCTCCCGCCGTTTCACAAAGACGACGAAAAGTTTCAGGACGCGCAACTCCTGCAGCTAGGAAAACTTGATTCCCATCGAGCCAGGATGAGGGGCGGACGTCCTCTTTTCCAAGCCGATGCAACTTTTGGACAGCGATATCTCCTTCTACCCGAGGGATGGACGGAAGCCCACGACGGATCGCGCGAATGCCACTCCATATTGCCTCGCGATCTGCATCTCCCACTGATTGCGCTCTAGAAAGCACAACAAAGTCTGCCCTCCTCAGTGCTCTACGTCCCTCCCGAAAAGGACCCGAAGGGAGGCAACGACCCCAGGGGCATTCGGCATCTAGCAGAACGAGATCCTTATCCCGAGCTAATTGAAAATGCTGAAAGCCATCGTCAAGGAAGAGCACATCAGGCTTTCCTTTCGCAAGCATCGCAGCTAGCCCTCTCACTCTGTCCGGATTCTCTTCGAGGATTACTTTCGGGAACCGGTTACGAACGATCGCCCCCTCATCTCCCCCATAACCCCTCGAGAGAACACCTGCATGCACACTAGCCGCTTCTAGCCGGCGAAGAGCATCAAGTAATAAAGGTGTCTTCCCCGTTCCACCTACCGCTAAGTTCCCAATGGATAGCGTAGGCAACGGAGGTTTTACCTGCGCTCGCAAGCCGTTCCGGAACAAAAAATGACGAGCCAGAGCACAAACTTCCCAAAACCACCCAAGAGGAGTCAACAGGAGACTCCAGGGGCTATTCAGAAAAGTTGCCCCCCTCATTCCTCAGTCCACCAAGAATGATCACGCATCAGCTTTTCTAACCGCGCTTGGACTTCGGGCACTTCCCGTGACCTTCGCACATATAAATCTTCTCGCTCATAAGGATCACTACTAAGGGCAAACAGCAAACTCTCGCCTGTAGCGACGTCTTGTATCAACTTGACACCATCGTAGACAACCGCCCTTTTCTTAACTCGCTTTGCCTCTCTACCCTCCAATATCGGTTGGAAATCAACCTCACAAAATACTGGCCTTTTCTCAAGCTCTCCGCCCTGCAGCACAGGAGCAAAAGAGGCCGACAAGCCCGGAGGCACAGGTATACCGCACAAATCGAGAATTGTGGCGTGTAACCCAGAGAGAGGAAGACGAGCTTGGACCCTCTCCCCTCCCCGCGCTCCACCTGGCAGCCTAACAATGCATGGGATATCGACCAACTCACTATGAAGAGTACGGGTATGTCCGATCCAACCACGCTCGCCTAATTCTTCGCCATGATCAGATGTAAAAGTGACGAGAGTTCGTCCCCAATCTTTACGTCTCTCAATTTCTTTCACTAGGCTTTCAAAAGCGGCATCCACTTCGCGTATCTCTTCGTCATACAATGCTGAGAGGGCTTTAAAGTCAGCTGCATCTGACTGCCCCACCATTCGGCGGTATTCACCAACCCCTAATCCGCCCTTCACCCACCCCGAGTAGGTGGGGTCCTGAAAATCCCAGGAAGAATGATCTTCATAAGAGGCATGTGGGTCAAAAAAATGAAGGACTAAAAACCAAGGCTCGTCATTGCTGCGGGCTCGAAGCCACAGCTTGGCTTGCTCAACAATATGACCTGCCGAAGAACCACGGTGCGGATTCACTAAATCAACCGCTGAATCATCCCAAGAAGAAAAGCCGCGGTCAAAATCCCCCCCCCGGCGACGAGTCATTAAAAAATTCCCCATAACGCAGCCCGTTGCATAGCCAGCGTCTTGAAACCTTGTAGCGAGCGTCTCAATAGCACCAAGACGAGAGTCACTGCCCGTCATTCTCATGACCCCATGCTCCGCAGGTTCTAACCCTGTAAAAAGTGTCGCCATCGAAGGCAATGTCCAGGAACTAGAAGCTGTCAGACCATCTAAAACGATGCTTTCCTGAGAAAAAGTGTCGAGGAAAGGAGAAGTCGGATGCTGGTCATATCCGTACTCTCCCAGATGATCCTGGCGCAGGGTATCGACCACAACGAGAAGCACATTGGGAGACTGCTCCTTAGGTGCTGAGCAAGCACCAAGAAGAAACAAACAAGTAAGGAAGCGTCGCATTTTTTAACCTCCAAATAGGGATGCTAACCTCGGCTCATGTCTCGGCCCAATGACCCGGATGTCGGAGCAGTCGAATCAGCTCTTCTTTTTCTTAGTAGAGAACGCGCCGACCTCGAATGGATGCTCAGTAGGCTCTTTCCTCCTTCGATAATCGAACAGCTTGTCAGCAAAGGGGGGAAACGCAAAAAAGGCCGTAGCCAAGCCTTTCCGGCACTTGTCGACGCAATCATCGAATCTGAAAAAATGCGCCTTTCAATTGCCCAAAGCATTTTAAGTGTATTGCCCAAGGGCCCCGTAGCCCCCAAAGCGCTTATCCAAAAACATTCAGAATTTATACGGGTTGAATGTCTCGCAGCCTCACTCCGCGAAGCTCTTACCGGTAGCGCTAAAGACTGGGCAAGAGTCACAAAACTACTACACCGATGGAAAGGAATACTGGAAGAAGCTCCTGAGCCGCCAGAGGCCATAAAAGAAGAACCTGCCCCAACAGCGACCTCGCCTAAAACAAAAGGAGAGGGGGCCAGGAAAGAACTCGAGAAATTAGACGCGCGCCTCGCGGAAGCGAGGCGCGAAAACGCCTCACTCCAAAACACTCTCGGCAAAGAAAGGGAACGACGAAAAAAACGAGAGGAATATCTGGTAGAAATGCGAACGAAACTTCGCGAAGAGCGGCTCCGAGCAGCAGGAAACAAACGCAAGTTCGCAGAAGCCAAGTCTCCCGGAGAACGCGAAGATGCACTAATTGAAGACCTTGAAGATTTAAAGAAATCAGAACGAATCGCTGTAAAGAAGCTCGCTCTCATTGAAGACGAGCGTGACGACCTAAGGTCCTGCCTCGAAGACCATGAGCAATTCTCTCTTCTCGAAGAGGAAGAAATACAATCTTTTCGTAATCGCCCGCTGATTGCAGAAGAACAGGATTTAGCTGAATTACTTGCGCAAGCCGCACAGCAAGGGAAACAATTTAAAGTGCTGGTACTAGGCGGAGGTGAAAAACAATTCCGGCATAAGGAGAAATTAATTGAATACGCAGAAGTCGTGGGCTTCCATACAGATTGGCGAATGGCGGAGTATGTTTCCTGGCACAAACATATAAAAAAACTAGAGCAAGACATGAATCTTGAGTTTGACGCAATGGTTATTCTCCACTGGAATCGCACCACTTTTACCCGCAAATGTCGCGAAATATGCAACAAAGTCGGGCAAAAGCCTTGCGTCACTTGTCATTACGAGGGATTTACTAATTTGCGAGCAAGTCTTCGCGAATGTTTAGGGCAACTTCTGCGGCGAAAGCCATAATCTCAACGTGTTCACACTATTAACAACACTCTTCCTCCTTCAAAACCCTGTCGGAGAACCATCGCCTGCTGAACGCTTGAGGACTCAGATTCTCTCCGCCTTCAACAATGCCAAGGGCGTCGAAGTTGCCGGAAACGCCAAATTGATTGATATTAAAGAGCGACTATCTGGATCTTCTGGTGTATTGGCCGCAACACTCTTCGATGGACATCTCGGTAAAGATTTGCAAGGCCGCCTAAGGATTTACTCTCTCCTTGCCACCGATCGTCTACCTGAAATCTTTTTCTGGGAATTCCATTCCAATGGATTGGCCCTAACTGCACTAAACCACATAGAGGAATCTTGGCAAAAGGCCAATCTCCGAGGAGCTTTGAATGCTTGGAAAACTCTAGCCACTAGACCTGGAATGCCACGACTCGATTTCCTTTTCTCCTGGCTAAATTGGCAATACACCCCGCCAGAAAGTATTGAACTTCTTTCAAAACCACGCCAAGGATCGGGAGTAAAGGGGATAACCTTCACTGAAGCAAAATCAAAAACGGAATGGTGGATTGACACGAAAAAGCAATTCACGAAATTGGTCTTTCTTCCTAATCCAGCGGCAACTCCTCTAATCTCCAAATGGGGAGACAGGACACTAGCCCTGGAAATTGAGTTCCAAACGTTTCGGCTGCTCAACAGGAATCCACTTGCTGGAAAGTTAACCATACCGCCCTACTTCACCGGTGCTGCCTCCGCACCAAACCCAGAACCAGAAGACGACGTGCCGCCGCCCCCTGGGAGAAACACTTAGTCCAGAGTCGGCTTTTCTTCTACCTCTTCTTCGACCAATTCCACTAAATCCCGCTCTAGTTCAACAAGAGCTATTTCGATTGGGTTATCAATATGTTCAAGTTCAGCATCGAAGAGCGGAGAATCTCCACGAACTAACTGTCGGATTCTCTTTTGAAGAAGCACCGTTCGTTCGAAGGATCCTCCTACATAGCGTTGCAATCGTTGAGGAAGGGTTAATTCCATTTTTTCAGCGTGGTGGTACACCCTCGTAAGGGGCCGAATAGTCTAGTGCACGACGAACGGGGGTCAAGGCGTAGAACCCCAGAGAGCTTCGACAAGAAGCTGAACTTCTCCCCATTCGCGGTAATAGCCATCGGCCTCCGATAAACGAGGTTGCCCCTCCAAGCCTGCCTGTAGAAAAGGTATGCCAGCAGTACACGCAGCCCGTAAATCCGTCGGATGGTCCCCGAGAAGAATGCCATCCCCATAACGAGCACAAAGATCTTGAAGGATGGGCCCCTTATCAGCACAGCCAAAAACCCCATCATTTAAAAGGCCTGTCCTTTCAACATCTCGCTCGATTGTTTTCTGCCCCGCGCGACTAACCACAAAAACTAATAAATCCTGAGATCTCCAATCGGCGACGATTTCGAGCGCACCCAAATACGGCTCCAACCCAAAGAAAGGGACAACCGTCCCGTTCCAATCCAAAGCAACGAATGCAGGCTTCCCCCCAGCCATGCGTTTAGAGTAGCCATTCTGTGTTAACACTTCTCCTCTATATCCAATCTCATTCCCCTCTCCCGGAAGATGTATCTGCAAATCGGATGAGGGAAACCCTTAGAGCTCTCTGCTCTTCCTCGCGATTAGCTGGTTCAGAAGAAGCAAAAGTCGGCGCCGCCTATGCCGCAAAAGTTTTCTCCGAATCAAACTTACAGGTTAAACGCAGCATCTACGAGGTACACCTCCCTAGGCAGACAAAGGCTTCAGTGACTCTTATCGGTTCTCCAAACATCTCATTCAATTTGGAAGAAACTGAAAACCCTAAAGACCCTTTCACCCAAAATGAACTCGCGCCGCCTATGCACGGATTAACCGGCACGGGAAAAGTTCACGGGAAACTCGTTTTTGCCGGGCGTGGCACGGCGGATGAATTTCGATTGCTACAGCAGGACCATACTTTAAAAGGAAGCATTGCACTCATCCGCTACGGTGGACTCTATCGAGGTTTAAAGGTCAGAAATGCCGCTGAAGCTGGATGCGCCGGGGCACTTCTATACACCGACCCCGAAGATGACGGAGAAGACCGTGGAAAAGTTCTCCCAAACGGGCCTTGGCGAGCCCCTGGCACTATTCAAAGAGGTTCTGTGAGAATGGGCAACGGAGACCCACTCAGCCCTGGATGGGCTGCCCTTCCCGGAGCTCGAAGACTTCCTTTGGAGGAAGCCAAGGGGATACCTCCAATACCAAGCATTCCAATTTCCTGGATGAACGCCCAAAAACTTTTTGGCACAAAAGGGCGGCCAGCTGCTCCGATTTCATTGGAAGCATTTGTAGAAATGGAAGTTCAACAAGAATCTTCTCCTGTAGAGATTGAAAACGTCCTTGCTGTAATTCCAGGGTCTACAGATCCTGATTCGTGGGTCATCTTTGGCGCCCACAGGGATGCTTGGGGACGCGGAGCCATCGACAACGGGACAGGGACAACCGTTGTATTAGAAACTGCACGAATATTGGGCGCTGCAATCAAAAGAGGCTGGCAACCTGAACGTTCTCTAATCCTCGCGACTTGGGATGGCGAAGAATGGGGGCTTGTAGGCTCAACTGAATGGGTTGAAGAGAATATCGGACCGCTGAGGAGCGGAGGAGTCGCTTACGTCAATTTAGATGTAGCGGTGTCTGGCCCGTCTTTTGCGGCTTGGAGCAGTCCAGGCCTCCGGTCCGCAATCTCTGCTGCCTGCGAAGAAGAACGATTACCGCATATTCTCCCACATAGTTTCCCGGGCGGAGGGTCTGATCATGTTCCTTTCTTAGAAAGCGCCGGAATGGAAGTTGGCGGCTTTGGCTTCCGGGGTGGCCAAGGCACTTACCACTCTTCATGGGATACACCTTGGGTTGTTGAAACCTTTATTGACCCAGATTTCGCTCATCATGCCCAGGCCGCTCGCCTTGCCGTTCGCCTCGCCACACACTTATCCAAATCTTCCTGCCGAGTAGACGGTGCCTGGGCTTGGTCAGTAGCAGCACGCGATGCTCTTCGGGAAATCCCTGGAAATGATTTAACAAATTTACACGCACTCATGGACCGCCTAGCAGCCTCCGCTAAAGCAGGTGACTCCACTCATCCCCACCGATTCCTGCGTCTCTTCATGGGCACAGGAACCACTGGAAAGCTATTACTCCGGAGAAGCGCTGGCTATGGCTCTTCTTGGTTCCCGGACCTCCAAACAAAAAACCCCGAAGAACGCACCCGCGCGCTCGAACTTCTCGAAGCCCGCTCACAAGCCGCAGTCGCAGCTTTAGGGGCTTCACCCCGCTAATCTTCTAACGAATAGAATCGCCAAGACGTTACAAGGGATTCAGAGAGCTCTCCCTTGAGAGCCATCCGTATGGCCGCGATAGGGATTGAGTTCTGCCTCAGGACCGTATCGTGGAAAGCCTTTTCGGTCAGATGGCCTTCGAGCACCATCTCCTTGTGCAAAGCTCGCATCTGGAGTCCTCCCACCATATAGGCGCATTGGTAAAGGGGACCATAGCCACCCTGAATAGAGCGGCGAACCTCGGCTCTTGCATTGCGCTCTTCATGACCGATCTTCTCCATCAAAAATGCTACACAATCCTCTGGAGACCAATTCCCGAGATGAAAATTAAGTGAGAAAATAATCCTCGCACATCTATGTGCCCGCCAAAAAAGCATCCCTACCTGATCCTCAGAAGAAAGAGGGAAATCGAGGTCCCACAATCGAAGCTCCCAGTAAAGAGCCCAACCCTCCACAAGAAAAGCTGTCCGGAACAGGCGCCGATGAGTATTCCACCGACTAGCCATATATCCCTGGAGATGGTGTCCGGGAATTAACTCGTGGTGAACCGCCGCACGAGAGAAATGGCGATTATTACCTCGCATCGACATCATCTTTGCCTCATGAGACATGCCTGATGTGGGGAACGCGATACTTATGACCTCTCCGCCTGTGAAGTATGGACTAAATCGTTGCCTCTCAGGAGACATCATTTCCATTCTCCAAATCTGCTTTGCCAAATCAGGGATTGTAATTAGATTGCGGTCTTCCAAGAATTTCACCGCTTCTTCGGCCATATCACGAATTAAAGCCGGCTGATCACCCGGCCCGACATGAGCAGCTTTAACCAGTTCCAAAGCTTCTTTCCAATCAGCACAACCCAGAGCAGCTACCGCCTCCGCCATACGTTCTTCGCACCACTTCATTTCCTTCTCCGCAACAACCAGAAGCTCTTCCGGAGAATAGGCAATCATTTCTTTCGACAACTCTTCCAGCAAAGCTTCCCGCCCGATGGGGTCGCCAAGTAGCAAATCTTCATCATCTGGATTTATGCCTCCGAGGTGCTCTTCAATGCTTTCTCTCAAGGCTTCTAACTCCGCAGCCAAAGCTTCCCAAGGAGCCTCGCACCACCAAGTAAACAGTGGGTCGTAATCAGCTCTCCATCTGTACCACGACCCCAACGCCCGTCGCAATTCCTCGAGACTCTTTGCAGCTCTGCGGGCAATTGCCGGCCCCACCTCTGCAACATTGGCCCCTTTAATTTCAGCTTTAAATTTTTCAATTTCTTCGACAGCACGGGCAAGAGTGTCTGCCGCTTCCCTTGGTTCAATATCTCGACGAAGCGAACGAGCCTCACACAAGAGGACTAATGGGCCAACAAAAGGAAGGATATTTGCGCTCTCAGATTCATTTTCCACATCCCGCTTAGCCTTCGCGATTTCTGCCTTGAGATAATTCTTAAAAAGCACAAGATCAACATCAGCCGCCCTATCGACATTGGGGAATTCCATTCCTTCAACATCCGCCAGCCAATTCTCATGAAAAGTGTCGAAACGCTTTTGCCTCTCTTCAGAAAATGGAGCGGACCAGAGGCGTTCGAGTGCCGCTCGGTCAGCCGTGTACTGAATGGCTAAATCTGCAGGCGTAACCTGCTGCAAGAGGAGGAGAAGGAGTGCTGGAAACA
>DNPI01000097.1 GCA_003501525.1 Planctomycetota bacterium | reverse complement strand
CCGCGATGGGGCCTCCCACCTTTCGAGAAACGGTTAGCCGCCTTTGGCCTTACTTGGTCAAGCGAAAGGTTGCGGCATTGGGAATGCTTGGTCTGGGAGTTGTGGCAGCTTTGGGGGCCAAAGCGACTTTGGTTTTCATCCACCCTTTTGTGGACCTGCTTTTCCGAGAAAAGGGGGATTCTCTTGAGGGTGAGGGTGGCGATTCTTTTCTCGACAAATTAAGCAGCGAGCAGATTGAGCCCTGGTTGGATTCTCTCCAATATGGTGATTTGGCTCCTCCTCTTTCAGGAGTCTTAGCTTTAGTGGGTTTGATGGCTGGCTTGGCGCTTGTTTTTTCTATTGCCCAGTATTTCTTTTTGCGACTGTCGCGAATGATTGGTGTTTGGATGGTGGCAGACCTTCGCCAAGATCTTACGAGTCATGTTCTCAAGCTCGATGTCACTTTTCACTCTAAGCGGCGTCTAGGGGATTTAGTCTCACGGGTGACAGCCGATGTTGGAGCCACCCTACGCACTCTCCAGCTTCTCTTGGGTGAAATCGTTCAAGAACCGTTGCACTTGTTTGCAACTTTTTTGGTGGCTTGGGCGGCGGAGCCTACTGCGACTCTTGGGATGGTGATATTCATTCCTGTTGTGGCTTTCCCCGTAGCGAAATTGGGCCCCCGCATTAAACGCAGAAGCGCAAGGAGTCAGGAGAAATTAGGGGCGACGAACCATTCCCTTCTTCAGATGTTGTCAGGCATTCGTGTGGTCAAGGCGTTCCGTGCGGAGGAGAGAGAGGCAGCCAATTACCGTCGCTATAACCAAGAATTTGTGGGTCAAACTGATCGAATGGTGAGAGCGCAAGCGGCGAGTCAGGCTGTGACACTCTTTGCCAGTCAGGGAGGGGCGGGGCTTGCTCTCGGTGCTTTGGTTTTCGTGGATTTAGCTGTTACCCCTATTTTCTCAGGTCCGGGCACTATGACCGTATTTTTTGTGGCAGTTGCCAGCATGTTTGCTCATGCGAAGAGAATTACGAAGTCAATGAATGAGGTCTTTGCTTCGCTTGGTGCTGCCCAACGTGTTTTTGAAGTTTTGGATATTGAACCAGAAACACCCGATTCTGCAGAGGCAGCACCTTTCAATGGGGTGAAGAGTTCAATTCAGTTCGAAAATGTCACTTTTGACTATGGGGCTGGCGAAGGCCCTGCTTTAGATGATGTAAGCTTGACTATTAAGCGAGGAGAGAGAATCGCATTAGTCGGCCCTTCGGGAGCGGGAAAGAGTACTTTGCTCGATTTGTTGGGGCGTTTCCATTCGCCGACTTCGGGAAGAATCTTTGTCGATGGCCATCCACTTGACGATATCCGACGTAGCGATTGGCTAACCAACGTTTCCTTAGTTCCTCAAGACCCTTTTCTCTTTCAGGATTCGATTCGCGAAAATGTTCGATATGGCAAGCCGGATGCAGGTGACGAGGAAGTCCTAGAGGCGTGTCAAGCTGCTCAACTAGGAAGCTTTTTGCAATCTCTCCCGGATGGCTTGGATACTCAAGTAGGAGAAGCCGGTGCCCGTCTTAGTGGTGGGCAGGCACAGCGTGTGACCATAGCTCGAGCTTTTCTCCAGGGAGCCGATTTGCTGTTATTGGACGAAGCGACTTCGGCGTTGGATTCAGAGGCGGAGCAGAAGGTTCAAGCGGCTCTCGCGAATTTGATGAAAGGACGCACTGTTGTTGCGATAGCTCACCGTTTAGGTACGGTTAAAGGCTCAGACCGAATTGTAGTTTTGAACTCTGGGAAGATTGCCGAAATAGGATCACACGAGACTTTGCTCAAAGATAGTGGGAATTATTCCCGCATGTGGGCTCTCCAGAGCGGACAGTGAAGTAATTAGATACCCACAAGGAGGACGACAGCAGTGGCTTCAATTGACGTCGCGTTCAGGCCTTCGGTTGTTTTTCCTTTTATATTGACGTGGCTTATCGGGAGACCGACCAAACTAGCAATAGATTCCCGAATAGCTGCTCTGTTTGGACCGATGCGTGGTGCATCGCAACAAACAACGATGTCCACGCTGGCTGGTTTGAGTTGTTGTTTCGCCGCATGCTTTATTGCTTCTCTGACAAAAATTGAAGAATCAGCATTTTCCCATTTCGGATCTGTGTCTGGAAAAAGAGTGCCTAAATCGTCAGATCCAGACCCTCCAAGAATCGCATCTGCTAGAGCGTGCAGTACTGCATCCCCATCTGAATGACTGTCCGCCTGGAAGCCGCAGTCCAGCGGTACGCCCCCTACCATGCATGGGCTTCCTTTCACGAGGCGGTGGGTGTCTCTGCCCTGACCAATGCGGGAGCTCCAAGGTGCCGATCGGTCGGCAAGCAGAGTGCTGGCCGTATTGAGATCATCAGGCCAGGTAACTTTGAGATTCACGTGAGGAGAGAGAACCGTGAAGGCCGGAATCCCAGCCATTCTTAACAATGAGGCTTCATCCGGCGGATTGGCTTCGGGCTTGGTTGCTTTTTTCGCTATTTTGAAGGCTTCCGCAAAGTTTCCGGTGAGAGCACCTTGAGGTGTTTGTGCTGCCCACATCGATTCACGGTCAATAGCTTTCAGCGTTACCTTTTCGTTGATTGCGTAATGCAGGGAATCCGATACGGGACTACCTGCAAAAGCAGCACCATGTTCCAAGCTTGCGCTTGACACTAGATTGATTAATTCAGGAGATACAAGGGGTCGAGCAACATCATGAACCAGGGTGATTTCGAGTTCTTTGTGAACGGCTTTGAAGCCTTCCCAGCAGGATATCCATCTTTCGCTGCCCCCAGGGACCACAATGTCTGCCCCCATTTCTAGTGGGTGATTCCCCCACTTTTTCTCGAAATTGTGGAGGTCTTCTTGGTTCATCACGACGATGATTTGGTCGACTTCCGGAGAAGCACGGAATGCATCTAGGCTATAGGCCAGCATTGGTCGACCCCCAATGCTGAGAGAGGCTTTGGATTGCCTGCCCATCCTTTCTCCTCTGCCCGCGGCAAGGATTATTGCGGCCACCTTATTTCTAGACATGTCGGCAGTCTAGCCTCATGCTCGTTAGCATTAGCACATGCGAGTACTGGGAATTGACCCCGGCACCCTTACGGCTGGTTGGGGTGTTCTGGAGAAATGCGAAGGCCAAATTCGACGATTAGGGTCGGGAGCATTGCCGTTGGGGACTTCTTCGGTACCTATCGCTGAACGACTCTGCCGACTGCGGGAAGAGATATTGAAGTTGTTGGAAACTTGGGAGCCGGAATGTTTGATTGTTGAATCAGCATATTTTGGCCGGAATGCTCGCTCCGCTTTGCGCTTGGGCGAAGCTAGAGGTTGCGTTCTAGTGACGGCCGCTGAGCAAGGAGTCGCCGTGTGTGAAATGGCCCCAGCTCAGGTGAAGCGTCGGGTCGCTGGCGTTGGCAACGCCACTAAAGATCAGGTTGCTCGATTTGTAGCCGTTCACCTGGAGATTGAAGGGTTAACAGGCGGCGATGAGGCCGATGCTTTAGCAGTGGCGCTTTGTGGACTTTTTGAGCTAGAAGGAGTCCTAGCGGAATCCCGCACTAAAGTTAATGAGCGGGATATCCTTCCTCCTGGAGTTTCTCCTGCATGAGTCCAGAATCATCCCCGACCTCAGAAATAGCTGCCCGCTTAGCGGACAGGCCGGATTTTCTCGAGCCAGGATTAGTATTGTTCCCTGAAACACCCGATCTCGGAGACAATTTGCATGCGCCTTTGCACGGAGTTGATCCTGCTGGCTGCCCTGTTTTCGTTCTTTTTTCCGGCCCAGGTGCGGATGCTCTCTCTGCGCAGGTTATGGGGATTGTCACTGCGCTAAAAAGCGATCCTGACGCGTTTCGCATCTGGTATTCGTCTGCCGAGCGCCCGCGTTTCTTTTTAGTGGCAACTGACTGGACGCTGGGAGAGCTTGAACGTTTGGTGGTCCTCCGGGAAGCAGTCTCGATACAGGTTTTTTCTGTTCGCCGGGATGGTCCCACAGGCTTTCGTTTGAGAAGAGAAAAGTTGGGTGAGGACGGGGAAGACCCCGCAAAGGCACTAGAAACCGTTCAAGGGACTCTTTTGAAGCGCTTGCTGAATGCTTCGACTTGTATCAACCCGCCCCTTTCAGTCTCTGCCCTTTCTTGGCCTCTCGTGCTAAATGGGGGAGAGGGCCCCTTAGCCTCTATTCATAATTTTGATGGGGAACTGATATTTGCAGTTTCTGGTCGTGAAGGCCCTCGTTTGATAGAAATTGTTGATGAAGATGCCGTCGACGAAGCAATTGACATTCTTTTGCGTGGGCATTGGGCAGGAGTGGCTTAGTTTTAGAGCGGTTGAGATAGGGCTGTTCATCCGGCGAGTTTGATCGGGACGGGTAGAATGAAGCGATGGATGCCGTGGCGGAAGCCCCTGAAACGACAAGAGATTTCGTTTTGAGGGCCCTCGAGGAGGACCGGGTGACCCGGGACCTTTCTTCGTTGGCGGTTGTTCCGGATTCTGGAAAGGCTTTAGGACGGTTGGAGTCCAAAGACTCTGGAGTCCTCTCTGGACGTTCGTTTGCGGCAGAGGCTTTTCTTATCTGCGATCCTTGCGTTGCAATTGAATGGGAAGTTGAGGATGGTCATCCCATTCAACGAGGGACTCTGCTCGCCACTGTTTCTGGGACCTCTCGTGGGCTTCTTGCTGCCGAACGAACAGCGTTAAATTTTCTCAGTCACCTGAGCGGGATAGCTACTCAGGTGTCTCAATCTCGCGCTGAGGTAGGTTCAGTTACTGTCCTCCATACCCGTAAAACCCTGCCTGGGCTACGGGATGCCCAGCGCCAGGCTGTTCTGGATGGAGGCGGGGCATTGCATAGGCGAGATCTCAGTGATGAAGTACTCCTCAAGGAGAATCATTTTGCTTTGTCGGGCCTCTCTTTTGAAGAAACGGTATTTCGTGCAGTAGAACGTCATCCGGAATCAGTGGTGGGGGTAGAAGCGGAATCGGTAGAACAAGCCTTCTGGGCTTTACGCGCAGGCGCCGAGTATGTTCTTTTGGATAATTTTTCTTCCGCGGAGCTCGGCCCAGCCGTATCCGCCATTCGCTTGGAGTATCCGAATGCAATTCTTGAGGTTAGCGGTGGCCGTGCGCCGGGAGGCCTTGGAGAGTTAGCAAAAGTAGGTGTAAACCGCGTTTCGATGGGTTCCCTGACTCATTCTGTTCGTTCTCTTGACATCAGCCTCTTTCTTGAGCCAATTCATTGACCAATTCTTCTAAGAGCTATTCTTCGCCACTGGCTGCCCGCTATTCAAGTAGGGCGATGCAGGAGAACTTTTCTTCCCATCGCCGCGCCTTGATTTGGCGCGATCTTTGGATTGCGCTTGCTGAGTGCGAAAAGGACCTTGGCTTGGAGATTACGGACGAGCAGATTGCTGCTCTTAAGGATGCACGTGAGCGTATTGACCTAGATCGGGTGGCTGAGCTGGAGGCCGAATTCCGTCACGACGTCATGGCTCATATTCATGCTTATGGGGAGGAAGCCCCCGTCTCGAAGGGGATTTTGCATCTTGGTGCTACGTCTTGCTTTGTTGCTGATGGTTCCGATCTCATTCAAATCAGAGCGGCGCTTAGGCTTCTCCAAGGTCATCTCCTTGAAGTGGTGCGTGCACTTGCGGTGTTCTGCGAAGCTCACAAAGATCTCCCTGTGCTTGGTTTCACACATTTCCAACCTGCGCAACCCACGACCTTGGGTAAGCGGGCGAGCCTTTGGCTCCAGGACTTCTTAATGGATTTGGAAGATTTGGAGTCCATTCTCGACCGGCTTCCTTTCCGTGGAGTTAAAGGGACCACAGGCACCCAAGCTAGTTTTCTCGAACTTTTTGGAGGTGACGAATCTAAGGTTGTGGAACTTGACCGTTTAGTGTGCGAGAGGCTTGGCTTTCCGCGTACTGTTCCGGTTTGTGGGCAGACATACCCGAGAAAATGGGACGCCCGGGTTTTGGCGGTTGTCTCTGGTATTGCTGCATCAGCCTCAAAGTTTGCGTTGGATATTCGTCTTATGGCCCATCGTCGTGAATTGGAGGAGCCATTTGGGGCGAAGCAGGTGGGCTCTTCTGCGATGCCCTACAAGAGGAATCCCATGAAGTGTGAGCGCATTGGAGCTCTAGCTAGATATCTGCTCCACTTGGCTCCGAATGCTCAGGACACAGCCGCCAACCAGTGGTTGGAAAGGACTTTGGATGATTCAGCCAATCGGCGTTTAGCTATTCCTGAATCTTTTCTCGCGGCTGACGCAATCCTCCAATTGGTTAGGGAAGTTGCGAGTGGGATGGAACCTCGTGAAAAAGTTATCGCTTCTCATTTGGAGAAAGAGCTGCCTTTTATGGCCACGGAAACTATTCTCATGGCTGCGACTTCTGCTGGCGGTGATCGCCAGGAGCTGCATGAAAAAATACGAGTACATTCCCATGCGGCATCTGATCGCTTAAAGGAGGGCGATGGGGAAAATGATCTCTTGGACAGGATCGCTGGTGACCCAGCTTTTGCGAGTATTCATGGTGATTTGTCCAATCTTGTTAATCCAACTCTTTTTACCGGAAGGGCTTCTGGGCAGGTTGATGCTTTCCTGACTGAATTCGTACATCCG
>DNPI01000055.1 GCA_003501525.1 Planctomycetota bacterium | reverse complement strand
GTCAAGATTCCTGCTGGAATAGAAGACGGCTCTCAAGTCAGATTAAGCGGCGAGGGCGATGCTGGCGCAAGAGGAGAGCAAGCGGGCGATCTTTTTGTCGAAATTCGTATTGCCGAGCACGAGCGATTTCATCGGGAAGGCCAAGATTTATATACCGAAATTCCACTGTCGTACTCACAAGCCTGCCTGGGCGACAAAATCACCGTTCGCACCATCGACAGTGAAGCCAGAATGAGTGTCCCAGCGGGAACACCCACCGGCAAACTCTTTCGGCTGAGAACTCAAGGACTGCCACGATTACACGGGGGTCGGAGAGGCGACCTTCTTGTCCGCGTTTACGTCAGCGTCCCCGAAAAAGTTAGCGGTAGTGAGAAGAAGCTACTGAAGCAGCTCGCGGAATTAGAGAAAAGCAAAGCCAAGCAATCGCAATGACAAAAAAGAAAAAAGAAGAAACGCCCGAAGAACCTGCAGAAGAACTGCAGAAAGAGACCTTAGAAGACTGGAAAGACCGGGCACTGCGCTCTCGCGCTGAACTCGAAAACTTCCGTAAACGCACTGAGTCAGAAACTCACGCTCGCGTCAATTTACGCCTTGAAGCTCTTTTTTCCGAATTGCTCGTAGTCGCTGACCATCTCGATCTGGCACTAGCCGCGATTCCTACAAAGGATGCAGACTCTGCAGGTCTAGTTGCAGGAGTGCAAGCAATTGGCTCAGAATTGGAATCAGTGCTTCTGCGCCACGGCCTTGAATCTATAAACATCGACGACAGCACGTCTTTCGACCCCGAAATCCACGAGGCAGTCGAAAACATGGAAGATGACTCCCTAAAAGAATCACATATGGAACTCTGCCGTCGTGGTTGGCGATTCGGGGAAAGAATAATTCGACCGGCTCAAGTACGCGTAGTGGGCCCGCCCGCATAGAAGATTCCAGCACCCAAAAGGTTCCTTCGCTATCCTTTCAATATGACTCGCGCGCGAAAACAGATGGCGGCAATCTTGGCAGCGTTTTGGTTCCTGCTTCTCAGCGATTCCCTATCTGCGCAAAAAGTGGGCCGAGAATGGTTCACCAGCACTCAGTATGGGTTCGAACTGAAATATCCAGATAACTGGGATTTAATACCACCGCGAGAGAGCGCTGAGGACGAAGGTGTAATTTTCACCGCTTCCGGACGAGAACTCTATATCCGAATAGGAAATCAAACGGGCTCAATTAAGCCCCATCTACTGATTCTCCGCCTCGAAGATGACAACGACGTCGTAACGCGTGACGAGGGCGCGGGGACCGGGGGCTTAAGCGGAAGAATCAAACGAGAAAGTAATCGGCCCGCTATTCAAGATGTTCTCGAACGGATGGCACGGATGTTGCCTGGACAATCCGAATTACGGGACTTCAAGGAAGACAAAGAGGAATCCCGAAAGATTAAAAAGATAGAAGCTAAGCGGGAAGAGTTTTCAGCATTCACCGGGAATTTCGACGTTTCTTACACCGCTTGGACTATCCCAATGGAGGACTACGACGTATGCCTTCTTTTTTCAATTCCCACGCAGCACTACAAAAAATGGAGTAAAACATTCGATGCCTGCGCGAAAACATTTCGCTTTGTGGAGCGGGAAGCCATCCCCGAACTCAAAGCGGGAATACGCGCCTCGTATGAAGACAAACTCGCCTATTACGAAGCGAAAATGGCTTCACAGCCGGGGTGGCAGGTAGTCGAAGTTCCATCCCACCGGTATCTAATCCTCACATCATCTGAAGATAGAAAGTTTTTAAAGGAATTAGTCCCGCGGCTCGAAAATTCACGCAACTTATTTGAAACTGATTTTCCGCCCTCACGCGTCATCGACCATGTTTCCATTGTTGTCGTATGTAAGGACCAGGAGGAATTCATGGATTACGCTGGTGTCGGATCCAATGTCGGTGGATTTTTCGTGCCAAGCACTACCGAATTGGTGCTTTACGATGCCAAGAACCAGGATAGAAACTGGACTTGGGTAGTCGTTTCACACGAAGCATTCCACCAATACTGCCATTTCCTCTTTGATGAATCTGAAGCTCATCGATGGTTCGACGAAGGGACTGGGGACTATTACGGGATGTTTGAATTCCGAGGGAAGAAAGCCATTGCGCAAAAATCTATGGGAGGGATATCGCGACTATCGACACTCAAAGATCAACTGCGAAGGGCCGAAAAAGACCCTTCAAGCTGGACTCCTCTCGCAAAACTTATTCGCATGAATCACCCCGAGTGGCAGTCCAAGCACCACTACCCTCAATCCTGGGGAATTATTTACATGCTCCGCCAAGGCATGCTCGGAAAGGTCTCAAAGAAGTACTGGGAAAAAGAATGGGCCGATATTATTCCCAACTATGTCCACACCCTGCACACGGGATTCCTAGAAGCCTACAAAGAGGTCGAAGAGGACCGCAAAAAACAGGCTGCAGCGCAAGGCAAAGAACTATCCGAAGAGGATTTGCGCATTAATCGATTTGATCTTTCGCAGGACGAAAAGGACAAGATTTGGAAAAAGGCTATCGCCGCATCATGGGGCCAAGTCGACATTCTGGACTTCGAAGATCGCTGGAAGCAATACATCCTCAAAGGGATTCGTTAATTCCTCCGCGGTCACCGGCTCCCTCTCTATCGGCCCATCCAAGGAAGCCTCGCGTCACCAAGAGATAAATCTTTTTCCCTGTGACACGCCACAACCGTGCAATAAACGAAGGCTGCTGTAGCAGCTCACTCTCGCCGCTAGTAAGCGCTTCCGGGCAATAAACTCTTTTGTGTTTAAGGAGATGGCGTTGATCTTCGCGAACTAGGAGGCAAAAAAAACTGCTCGTCAATTTCCCTGCAGTAGCTAATTGAAAATCAACGAAAGCAGGCTCCCCCTTTTCCGTAATCAAAACATTGGGTTCTTTTGCTAAATCGTTATGAGCAATACCGGCTGCGTGAATTTCCCCGAGTAGAAATGAAGCTTTCTCGAAAAACTCCGGTCCTGGAGGTCTTGCTTGGTGCAAAGGAGTGCCTGCTATCCAGGTGCGAACTAAAACTCGGCCATCAAATGAGACCAACTTAGGGACCGATATCAGTCCATCCAATTTATGCAGCGCTCGAGCTTCTCTAGAAGCCAGATGCCGCGCCAGAGGCCGCAACCAAGCAGGCGCTGCCGAGGTAATTCTCCGCACGTGCCGAACTCTTTCCCCCGGGACTGTAAAATCACTACGCTCCACCCGGCCCAGTAGGTCTTCCTTAAGTAGACACCATTCAAGGGGGACTTCCGGCATAACAGGAGAATGCTAGCACCCGCGCTTGACCTCGCTCGAGAGACCTTCCGCGCTCTAATCGACTTAGTATTAGCTCTGCCTCGACATATTTGCGCTTGGTCGCGTCGCAACAGTCACCTCGCCGAGTTTAATGAGTTAACAGTAGCTAGGTTGGACACTAGTAATCCAAACCCTGCCTCAAGCAGCCACCTGAATCGGATTTTTATTTCGTGCGGAGACGCTTCCGGAGAATCGCATGCACTAGCCTTGGCAAAGGTTTTAACCAATCGTAATCCCCACCTTCAAATCGCCGGTTTCGGAGGAAAGAGACTAAAAGAGTTCGGAATGGAGGTGTGGGCCCCTCTTGCAGATCTCAATGTGATGGGTTTTGCAGACGTAGCCTCCCGGCTTCCTCTCTTTTTCCGCTGCGTCACTCGATTTTCGAAAGAAATCAAAAAAAATCCTCCCGACGCAATTGTCCTCGTCGATTACCCCGGTTTAAATCGTCACTTGCTCAGGATTGCTGCACGAGCAGGAGTGCCCGTTATCCATCACATTGCTCCCCAGCTGTGGGCGTGGGCCCCATGGCGAATAAAGGACTTCAGTAAGGCAACTAATATCACCACAATCCTTCCATTTGAAGACAAGTGGTACCAATCGCGAGGAACCCAAACATCTTTTGTCGGGCACCCTTTAGGCGATCAGCTTTGCCATACCGAATCTGATGAAGCAAACCTTCCTGCAGCTATAGAAGAAAGCCGCCCCTGGATTGGAATCCTTCCCGGAAGTCGACGGCGCGAAATCCGAAACAACCTACCCAGCCTGCTCCAGGCTGCGTCAATCCTTCGACAACGAAACCCGAATTGGGGCTTCGTTCTCCCCCACCTCAGACCAGAAGTCCTAAAACAAGCGCATCAAGAAAAATTGCCTGAGTGGGTAGTCGAAGCCCCTGGCTGCTGGCACTCCATCCTCCCTCGTTTATCCGCAGCTTGGGTTACTAGCGGCACTGCTGTCCTAGAAGTCGCCGCGCACGGAGTTCCGCCTGTCGTGGTCTACCGAATCCCATCAAAAATAGGCGCTTGGTTAGCAAAGAACGCCTTAGCTGTACCACACATAGCCTCGCTTAATTTAATCGCAGGGGAATGCATAAGCCCTGAACATGTAGGCAAGAATTTAGATGTTGTAAAAATAGGCGAGGACATTGAAGCACTTGTCCAAGGGCCAAAAAGAAAAGACTGGGAGAAAAAAATGGAGTCCCTCAGACCCTTGTTCGCCGAACCAGGGGCTGCCAGTAGAACGGCTTATCTCGTAGAAGAAATTGCTAGTTCTGACTGAATTTAGACA
>DNPI01000189.1:9082-9704 GCA_003501525.1 Planctomycetota bacterium | reverse complement strand
GAAAACCCCGGGATGCCAAAAGCTTGACTCGTCGAATCCCAATAAACCACCGTCCCTGGGCTAATCCGATGATCTCGGTCATCAAACCCCGACCAGTCCAAGGCCGCTTCAAAAGTGGGGGTCCCACTCGTCAAGAGGCTCAGTCGGCCTTCAGTGCCTGCCGGGCCACGGTTCTTATCCAAGTGATTAGCCAAATCGCAAAGTCCACGAAAAAGGGGCTCACAGGCCGCCGCTCTCCGGGCGGGGTCATCATCACGCACATCACCTTCGTAAAAATGAAGTCCGCGGAGGCGAGAACCGGCCGCTGTCGACGTCGCCTGAATTCGCTCCCTCTGATTGAGGGGAATACCCGATCTCCCCTGCCCCGGATCAATGTCCACCCAAATCCCCAAGAGCTCACTCTCTTCTTGAATAGCAACCGAATGGGCCGGGTCTTCTGAAAGAAGCGACACCTCATGCTCCGGGTAATCCGCGGCAAGCTGGGACAGGCGCTTTAATTTCGGGCCATGGTGGGCCATAGCAACAACAAGCTCTATTGAATGTTCAGCTGTTCCCAGCAAACATGCCGCCTCACGAGTCGTCGCACACTTAAAGCGACACACTCCCGCCTCGAGCAATATTG
>DNPI01000189.1:0-8783 GCA_003501525.1 Planctomycetota bacterium | reverse complement strand
CCCGCCTCGAGCAATATTGTGAAGACTTCTGGCACCTTGGCGGTTTTGATATGAGGCTGCCACCTCCCGATATCGCCCCCTAGGCGCAACCTCATCGCCTCTACATTCTCTCGCACACAATCCAGGTCAATAACGAGAGCTGGTGTTTGCAAATCCTCCAGAGAATCGAAATCGGAGGTCATAGATATTGCACACTACGGCTGTAGTCGTTCCGCGCCATTGCCCCGGCTTGCTGATGCCTCTTCATTACTAGCCCGTTTCAGCCTAGCGGAGAGTCGAGATCGAACAGTGTCAGGAAGGGGTTGACGCAGCTGCTCCTCTAATACACTCCGGGCTTCTTGCTCTCTCCCTTCCCGCAAAAAAAGCTCTGCCAAATTTTCGGCCGCAAACAAATAATCAGGCTTTACCTCTAAAGCCCTCATATATGCCATTTCTGCGCCGCTGGCGTCTCCACCCCAATCAAGAGCGCAGCCCAGGTTGTACGAAGCTCGCGAATCTTGCGGATTAAATTCAACCGCTCGACTGAAGTAATCAGCGGCAAGGCTAAAGAAGTCCGGGTCATCTCTTTCGTTGCCTAATCCAAAGGCGCAGAGCCCCGCCTCCTCTAAGAAATCTGGGTTTTCTCCTAGCTGGCCCAAAAGCAGGTCATACACCAAAAGAGCTGATTCCCCCTCGCCAGCCTCAGCAAGAGCTTGCGCCCTAAGTGGCTCCAATTCCAAGGAGAGGGCGCCCCGACGATCTAGCGTCTCGAGGCACTGCAAAACAAATCGAGGATCCCCAGCCTTGGACCCTGTCCGGGCAGTCCGGACAAGAAGGTCGGCGTCTGAAGGTGCAGCTCGAAGCGCTAATTGGTACCAAGCAAACGCGTCCGCTTCCCGGCCTTGCCCATCAAGAACCACTCCCATTAAGTAGGCGGGCCCTGGCGCTGCAGGATCTTCACCGGAAACCAAAGCTGTTGCCATATTTCGCGCTAGCTCTAATTCGCCAGCAAGAGCAAGCGTCCACCCGTGGAGGCAACGAATAATCCGGCTTTGAGTCGAGCCACGACGGTAATCCTCGAGCAAGATAGAGGCTCGACGATATCCATTAGCCCGGAGGGCTCCCACCGCTGCGGTCAAAAGCTTAGATTCCGCCACTTCCTCTGGTTGAGGACGAACAAGGATGGGAAGAAATCCAAGGTCCAATGTTTCGACACTTGCCGCGGGGGGAAGTGACTCAATTAATCGAGGGGCGGATTCCTCTCCAAATCCAGGCAATCGGAACCCGCTTGCGTTCGAGACCAAAGAGGGGGAAGGTGCGGAATCGCCAACCGGGCCAGCGCAAGCGGCGACGACTAATGCCGCACAAGAAAAAAAATGGCGAGGGAGATTGGGGGACAAGCTGGAACCGGGAGGGCCGGTCAGGCAACATAGTAGCGGGCCCCCACACCCTCATCCCCCGAGTCCTTTCGTCATGCCCAATAATCCCATCAGAGCCGTCTTCCTAGACGCCGGCAACACGCTCTTCACAGAAGTGCAGTCGCGACCAGCAACTTACAGCAGGATTGCAGCTTCTCTTGGGGGGAAGCATGACCCCGAGGGCATGGGAGCAGAAATGGCGGAAGCTTATCGCCAGCTGCCAGCAGATATTGAGGGGTGCACGAGATTTAGCTTGGGATGGTTTCGCTTCTTCAATGATTCCGTCCTAAACAAACAAGGTGTCCCCCGCGGAAGCCTCGAAGCTGCGAACAACGCTCTTATCGCGTACTTTGAGAACCCTTCTTCTTATCGCCTATTCCCAGAAGTGGGAGAAGTTCTTGAAGAACTCGCTAACCAAGGGATTCTTGCGGGCATTGTGTCAAACTGGTCGGAAAGCCTGCCAACTCTTTGCGAAGGCTTAGGGATTGCAAATCAAGTGGATTTTATTGTGGCCAGCGCCGAAGTTAGGGCAGAAAAACCAGAAAGAGAAATTTTCGAGCGCGCTCTTTTTCGGGCAGGGGTTTCCCCCGAAGAAACCCTGCATGTAGGGGATCATATGGATAGAGATGTCAAGGGTGCCGTTCAGGCCGGTTTAAGAGCAGCGCTTTTAGACCGCAACACAGAATTTGAATCCACCCAGGAAGGCATCCCCGTGGTTTCCGACCTCCGCGGTATCCTGCCGCTGGTCGAGCAAGCCACCCATGCCACCCGCACCTAATCCTCTCATTGACCCAGAAGAAGCTTCCAGCCTTTTGGGAGCTCTGCGAGAGGCTTTGCAAGAGAGAGTTCTCGGCCAACCCCAGCTCATCGAAAACACCATTGCGGCCCTTGTCGCAGGAGGGCACGTCCTAATTGAGGGAGCCCCAGGTCTTGGCAAAACTCGCTTAGTCCGCTCGCTCGCGGCGCTACTGGGAATCGACTTCGGCCGAATTCAGTGCACGCCGGATTTAATGCCAGGTGATATCACCGGAGGCGAGGTGCTGAACCGAAGGGAAGAAGGGAAGCCTTTTCAATTCTCCCCTGGCCCTGTCTTCTGCCATGTCCTCCTGGCAGATGAAATCAACCGCGCAACGCCACGCACCCAATCAGCATTTCTTGAGGCCATGGAAGAGGGGCAGGTGACGTGCGGAGGAGAAAGCCATCCTCTGCCTCAGCCTTTTTTCCTGGCCGCCACTCAAAACCCAATCGAGCTCGAGGGGACCTACCCTCTCCCCGAGGCGCAACTCGACCGCTTCCTGTTCCAGCTAAATGTTCCATCCCCTTCAGCGGAAGCGCTGACAAAGATTTTTTCTCTGGGCCCCAGCTCTATCGAGGAGGCCCCAATCCTTAACCGTGAACAAGTTATCGCTCTTCAATGTGCCGCGAAAAACATTGTCGTTGCAGACAGCCTCGTCACCTCATTGGCACAACTGATTCGACTGACACATCCAGATAATCCAGAAGCACCAGATGAAATCCGCGCTGGGGTTTCGTGGGGAGCTAGCCCAAGGGCCGGGCAAGCAGCGATTGCTGGCGCAAAAGCCCTCGCCCTCATAAGGGGGCGGGTACATGTCGCACCCGAAGATCTCAGTGATGCCCTCCTGCCTTCCCTTCGGCACCGCGTGCTGCTTCGATACGAAACCCGCGCAGCGGGAGCAACCGTAGACTCCTTGTTGCCTGAGCTCCTCGCTCGCAACCCTCTTGCCTGAGAAAAAATTACTTGGGAAATGGAATTCTTAGCAGCACTCTGCCAGATCAAGCCCGCATTAGGGAAATTAGATGACAACCTGGCCGATCACCTGGAATGGATAGATAAAGCGACGGAGAAAAAGGCTGACCTGGCGATGTTCCCAGAGCTTTCACTCACCGGGTACCTCCTGCGCGACCTCGCCCAAGAAGTCGCTCTCCCAATTGAGGCCGAACCAATCCAAAAGCTGGTTTCCCGCAGCAAGGACATCAGCATTGTTTTTGGGTTCGTAGAAGAAACCTCGGAGCACCAATTTTTCAACTCCGCTGTTTTCGCAGAAGGCGGGGAAATTCTTCACGTCCACCGAAAGGCTTTCCTCCCTGATTATGGGATATTCGAGGAGGGGCGTTATTTCTCTGCTGGCGACAGCATGCGCCCGGTGCAAAGCCGCCTGGGGAAATTCGGCCTCCTAGTCTGTGAGGACGCTTGGCACCTGTCTGCAGGATGGCTGCAGTTTCTGCAAGGCGTCGATGCCTTTTTAATACCTGCTGCTAGCCCCGCAAGAGGGATAGAAGCCGACAATGAAGAATTATCCTCTCAAGCCTCCTGGCGCACACTCCGAGAAGCGATGGCCATATTCTTTCAGTCTTGGGTTATCCACTGCAACAGAGTTGGCGTTGAGGACGGGGCAATGTTTTGGGGGGGATCTGGCGTAATCTCACCTCTCGGAGAACTGCAAGCTGAGGCACCCGGCGCAGAAGAGCACCTTCTTCTTGAAAATATTTCCAGTGAGGCAACGAAGCGCGCCAGGATTCAACTGCCGTTACTGCGCGGATCTCGCCCGGATTTTGTGCGGCGGCAATTGGCCCAAATCCTTCAAGACCCCGATGCCTTGCAAGAAAGCCGCCCCTAAACGATGGCTCTGCAAGACATCCCGCCTCCACCAACCTGCAATGGATCTTTAGCCGAAGCCGTCCTCACCGCTTTCCTCAAAGAGGAGACGTCAAAGGCTGGCTTTTCCAAGGCCCTTCTCGGGCTAAGCGGAGGAGTGGATTCGGCTCTCGTGGCAGAGCTCGCCGCGCGCGCCCTAGGCCCAGAAAACGTCTTGGGGTTAGCGCTTCCGTACAAAGACAGCGCCCCCGAGAGCCTTCAACTGGGCAAAGAGGCTGCCCACCATGCCGGGATTCCTATCGAGATATTGGACATTACAGCCATTGCTAAGGCACATGCCTCTGCAGGCGCGGTGGACAAAAAAGACCAAACTCGGTTCGGGAATATTCTCGCTCGAATTCGGATGGTCGCCCTCTACGACCGATCCGCCAAAGAAGGCGCCCTTGTCTTGGGCACTTCCAATAAAACAGAACTCCTCTTGGGGTATGGAACTATTCACGGAGACCTGGCCTCTGCCATCAACCCCATAGGCGACCTATACAAAAGCCAAGTTTGGTCGCTATCTAAACATTTAGGCGTGCCCGACGAAATTGTTCGCCGGCCCCCAACTGCGGACCTATGGGAAGGACAAACAGATGAAGAAGAGCTGGGGTTTACCTATCCCGAAGTTGACGCCTTGCTTCATTTAATGGTCGACTCCCGCTACTCAAAAAAAACACTCCTCAAAGAAGGTTTTTCCGAGGGTTTAATAGACACCGTCAAGGCACGCGTCCAGCAAAACCAATACAAACGCAGACCACCAATAATCGCCAAATTAACCCCGCGGACCATCAACCTGGACTATCGGTACGCTCGAGACTGGGGCAGCTAAGCGGCATCGGCGCCAAGGTCAGCGGACCCAAAAAGCCGACACAACTCTTCAACATCTGCGTCCGAAACTTCGGTTTCCGTGATGGGCCCCGACTGCCTAAGCAGAAGGTATTCGGCAAACGATGAGATTTCGACATACTCCCGAAATGTCATAGGACGGGCAAGGGGCAAGGCTCCGGAAGCCTCGGGGCGAGACAGCCAGGATCTCGCTTCTTCGCAAACCTTCAACATTCGAGACAAATTCTCTCTCGCCCTTGAGGGCCCCCGGTCACCTGCTCTTAATTCTTCAGCGTGAGCCTGAGCCGCTACCAAAACAACTATTAAGTCTTCAACTCTTTCAAGAAGCCGAAGGCGAGCTTGGGAGTTCGCCAAAAGAGTTTCTGGGATGCGAGGTAGGGGGTCTCTCATGCAAAATATCCGGTCAAGAGAAGGCTACCCCTTTATTGCCACCTGCAGCGGAAACAGAAGGAAACCTTACTAAGGCAGCAAGGACCCGAAAACGGCCAGTAACTCGTCTGGTTCTAGCGTGGAGACTAAATAAGCCTGCCTGCCAGCAATTTGCCCTTCTACCACCTGGATTCCTCCATACCTAGACCACCGCGCTGTCTCGATTTCTCCAGGAGCACCGCCCCCCGAGGCATTCTGGGCTTGATGCTGGGCAATAATAAGGGGCAGAAGCCCATCGCTAGAAACCTGGAAGTGTATATCCGGAACACCGGAAAGACTTTGCGAGGCCTCCACAAGGCGCTCTGATGTAAATTCAAATCCAGGGGGAAGATATCTAGCCTGCAAAGGCGTCACCCCCAAAAGGGCTTCGTCTCCCTCCTCCCAGTCCCTTTCCGCAGCAACCGCGCTAGACCACACAATGCTCGAAACATCCGGATTAAAATCCAAAGTTGTCGTCTCAAGTCGCCTAATCAGCTCGCCTCTTCCATCTAAAATTTCCCACCCCATTAGAACGCTGTTCGCTGGATTAACTTGCAACGTCACAGTGCCAAATCCATGGCGAGAGGTGGCGCGGTGCTGCGTGCAAGCAACACCAGCAAGCGCATAAGTCTCTGGGAGTGTTTCCCACACCCAGTTCTTGTGAACAATCTCAGGAAGACCTAGGCGAATGTCCCGAAAACGAATCAAATAGCGCTGCCTATCGCGATAAGAGGCAACAAGCAGGGGCGGGGGCGGATTAAGCGGCCCACTGGCATACGCGGAAAAGGCGTCTACATCCAGGCGGAAGGCCCCCTGGCCATCAGCCCAGAGGATCTCACGAATTCGCTCGCTCTCCCCAGAAGGGCTCGCTTGCGTCAGCAACCTTTCTGCACGGACAAGCATCGTTTCCGGGTGGGTTATCACAGGCAACGAAAAAGGTGAGGCGCTAGATTCGCTCGGCGGAGCTGAAGCTGACTGAGAAGACCCAATGACCACTGACCCTGTCTCAGTAGGCAAGCAGGAAGGCAGCAGCAGGGCCGCAAATATCAACCCTTTCCTCATCCGGTTTCCTCCGGCAATCCAGAGGCTCCCATCAAGCCAGCTAAGTGGCGACCGACGCCAGACAACGATTCTGGAGCAACTTCAACAGCAAAAACACGCGCGCGATAGACCTCCCGCAAATCCGAACTGTGAACATCAGCCGTAAGGGGTTGGCTAGAAGTCGTCCGCTCTGAAGCAAAAAACAATACGCCCACAAAAAGGATTACAGCGGCAGCCGACGCAATGATTTGGCTTGCCGAAAAGGCAAATGGGCGGCGAATGGGAGGAGCAGGGCTCTCAACAGAAGGGCGAACACGCTCCCACAATTCCCCAGGAGCCTCTGCCTGACCCAAAGCATTCAGGGAAAGCCTATCCCAGAGCTCCGGGGGAGCAACTTCCCCACCCAACGATCGCAACTCCTCCAAAACGCCTGGAGGAAGATTGTCGAGTTCGTGAAAGTCGGTCATAAAAATGTAATGTTAGATATCTTGAGCACCAACTCCTTCTAAAAATGTGCGAAGAGCGGAGTGGGCTCGATGCATTCTGGACTTAACGGTCCCCAAATTGCACTCTTGAACTTCGGCAATTTCTTCATAAGAAAGCCCTTCGATATAGCGAAGAACCAGGAGCGCAGAAAATTTCGGGTTAATTCGGGCCAAGGCTTCGCGAACAGCTTCCCGCGATTCCGTGCGAACAAGTTCTGCAGAAGGCTCGGGCTGATATCGAGCGTCAGACCTCTCGGCTACATCTTCTTCGGGATCTGCCCCAAGCAAGGTCCGCACCCCACCCCGGGGCGCATCCATGCGACGCCGGCGGATATCGATAGCGGCATTAACCGCTATGCGATAAACCCATGAAGAGAACTTGCTGCGGAATTCGAAGCCCTGAATCCGGCGCAAGATGGCAACCATAGCCTCTTGCGAAGCGTCTAGGGCATCGTCTCGATTACCTGTAACCCGGAAGCAGACGGTAAAAACCCGGTCCTGGAAAAGAACAAAAAGCTCGTGATAAGCCTCGGCGAAATCGCTGCCGGAAGTAGTCTGGCACCTTTTTACAATTGCTGCAGCGGGATCATTCAACGCGAGGACCTCACTAGGACGGCCCCGAGAGGATTCAGGTTCCAAATTCTCGGAATTAGACACGCAAAAAGAAACACCAGGGCCATCGACGGAAACTCTTTCTATTGCAAGAGATAGGTCGCCCGTTTCGCTCGCAATTGGCGCCGCTAGGCATTTTGTTGCGAATAACCTCAGCCCCCGAGCAGGCTAATAATGTCAATGCCAATAATCACATCGTCTATAGTCCCAACGCAGCCGCTAAAACAGAGTGCTTGCGGAAGAGAATCGCAATAGGCATCTGCAACGCGATAAGCCATCCGACCACCGCCTAAATTGGCGGTGAGCTCAAGGACCTGGAGGCAAACCTCGTCGGCCGAGCTCGAAGATGGTGCGCCGCCTTCGGTTGGATCAACAGGGAACAAGCCGCCGCCACCGCCCGTGCTCGTAGAGCCACCGGACTGCAACAAAGGGGTGGCAGGATGGGCAGGAGAAGCGCTTCCCGACCAAGTCATTGAGCTTGACCCAAATCCTGTTCGGAATTGCGCCAAATAACCATCAACCTGAGTAAACATTACAGCCGCCGCAACATCTTCTCCGTCAATAAACGCACGCACCGCTAGGCTGGCAGAAGGCTCGCTAGAAACAATGCTTTTAGGGATTAAGAAGCGGGCAGAGGCAACATTCCAGCCGGACTTGACGCTGGGACGAGAGCCGTGATCGATGCGATAAGCCCGCATATCCCAAGCCGGCAAGCTCGCTAGATTGTTCGCATCCGCCCAAACAAAGGAGGGCGAGATTATCGACTGCTGAACATGCCCCGATATCTGAAGGACAAGGTCTGGGCCCAAAGAATACGCATCAATATGCAGCTTCGGCTCAGGGGGAGGAAAGGAGCCTGCTGCGCCTGCAACATTTGGATTTGTTCCGAGCAAGACTTCTTCAATATCCGGGACTAAATCCCCGTCAGTATCAGAGTTATTAGGGTCTGTAAGAAGCCGCGCCTCAAGGGCATCATCCAGACCATCCAGATCGGCATCAGCTAAAACCACAAGGTTGCCGCTGCTCGCACCTAGAGGATTCCCGAAGGGATAAAAATACCCGAGTGCTAGGGCCACGGAGAGGGCAAGGATGGGGGGGAATTTCATAAATTTGAGAATTTTAAACAAACCGGGGGCGCGCCCATCCTAGCACCGGCTTTGAATTCCGGGCGGCAAAGCACTCCTTGTTCGTCTAACTCTCAACAAGGCAGCCGGTTACAGCTTTCGTGGCCAAGAAATCGTAGATATCCTGTCGCGCCACTTATATGTGCGCCCGTAGCTCAGCTGGATAGAGCGACAGCCTCCGGAGCTGTAGGTCAGGGGTTCGAATCCTCTC
>DNPI01000041.1 GCA_003501525.1 Planctomycetota bacterium | reverse complement strand
TCTCGAGAAGGTCCTTCTCATGTGAAGCATATCCCTTGACCGTACTTACAAGGTTGGGGATTAGGTCGTATCGGCGCTTGAGCTCGGTATCCACGTTCGACCAAGCTTCGTCGCATTGATTACGAATGGAGACCAAACCGTTGTATAAGGCAATAAGAACAATGGCCAGAAGAGCGACAGCACCAAGAGCAATGTACATAGCGATAGTTTAAGAGATTTAAGTTGGTCCTAATTCTTGAAAAGGTAGCGAGGCATCTGCTCACGAATGCGAATAAGGCGATCTAGACACGGTTCAAGTTCGTGCGGTTCAAGTTTCCCTTTATCAAATAGGGCAATCCATTCACCCTCAAGCTCCATAGCTGTCCCCTTGTGGGCAAGAAAATCCTCCATCATGCGAGTATGGAAAAAGTCATAAGCGAACTTCTTTTCGGAGCACTTAACCTCGTAGCTCTTCGAGAAATCAATTGATTCGAAATCGATGTCCTGCATTCCGAGTGCGTGACCGATTTTGTGAAAAAAACTCTCAGGGGAAACCTTCAACTCCGGGAAAGATTTTTCAAGTCGCATCAGGGTAACCCCGAAATAGTGATGAGAGGTCCTTGTCCTCTTGCCGTCATGGTGCGTAACGGCGTAATGGAAAGTAAAAGCAACAGCCTCTCGGCCTTGCCACTCCCCCTCTAAAACATGTATCGCATAGCGAGAGTGCCCCTGATTCGTCCTGTCAAGAAATCCAAATCGTCCATATATTTCCTTATTGCGCCCATGGGCATAGCTCCAATTGTTTGCATCAGCCCACTCTTGAAAAAGGCGGCGGCGTTCTTGCTCCTTCTTCCATCCATACCAGATACCTAAACCAATTAAAGCTAATACTCCTATCCCCAATAGTATTTCAATGCCTGTCATGCCTATCAGCATAAGGATGCCCCCCGTTCGTTAGACTTTGCCCCCTATGAAGACAGACGTCGACATCGCCGCAGAGGTATCTCCACGCCATATTTCCGACATTGCCAACGATCTCGGGGTCCCTCCCGAAGATCTCATCTCTTACGGCAACTCAATGGCAAAGGTGCACCACCGAATCCTAGAAAAACCGCGACAACGAGCTGGGAAATCGAAACTCGTCCTAGTCTCAGCAATTACGCCAACCCCTGCTGGTGAAGGGAAAACCACAACCACTATTGGCCTCGGCCAAGCACTCGGTCGACTCGGAGAGTCTGTGTGCCTCGCCTTACGTGAACCTTCTCTAGGCCCCTGCATGGGCATGAAGGGCGGAGCAACAGGCGGCGGCTACAGTCAAGTTTTGCCGGCAGACCGCATTAATTTGCACTTCACTGGAGACTTTCACGCAATTACTAGTGCAAACAACTTGCTTTCGGCAGCTCTTGATAACCACCTGTATTTCGGGAAAAAACCACGGCTGGATCCTAGAAGAGTTCTGTGGCGGCGCGTGCTAGACATGAACGATCGCTCCCTCCGACATTTAGTAATGGGCTTAGGTGGCCGAACACAAGGGATGCCGCGTGAGGGGGGATTCGACATTACTGCAGCATCAGAAGTAATGGCCATGCTTTGCCTAGCGGAGAACTTCGAGGATTTACGAGAGCGCATCAACCGCACTCTGGTTGGTTTCTCCTACGAAGGGGAGCCCGTCCTCGCCGAGTCATTAGAAGTAACTGGAGCCATGCTCGCACTCTTACGAGATGCCCTGCACCCTAACTTAGTGCAAACGCTTGAAGGCGTACCCGCGTTAATCCACGGCGGACCTTTTGCCAATATTGCGCACGGCTGCAACAGCGTGCTAGCCACACGTACGGCAATGCATCTAGCCGACTGGGCTGTAACCGAAGCTGGATTCGGATTCGACTTAGGCGCTGAGAAATTTTTCGACATCAAGTGCCGGACGGCTGGACTAGACCCAGATTTAGTCGTTCTGGTCTCAACTCTGCGAGCGCTAAAAATGCACGGCGGCAAAGATGTCAGCCAACTTGATGCACCTGACACCGAAGCCGTGAGCTCCGGCCTACCCAATCTTGAAAAGCATGTAGAAAATGTGCGCCATTTCGGCATGGAGCCAGTCGTAGCATTAAATCGTTTTGCCGGCGACCAAGAAGAAGAAATCGAAGTGGTTCGCGCCTGCTGCGAAAACCTCGGGGTTCGTTTTGCCGTATCTGACCACTATGCACGTGGAGGTGAAGGAGCCGAAGACCTTGCCAAGGCTTTAATAGAAGCCGCTGCAGATGACCGTTCGCCATGGGCACCTTTATACGATTTGGCAGATTCGGTCCCCGATAAAATTCTTAAGGTTGCCCAAAAGGTTTACGGTGCCCGAGATGTGGAATACACCAAGAAGGCTGAAAAAGACCTCATGGAGATTAAGAACCTCGGCTACGAAGGCCTGCCAATCTGTATCGCAAAGGCACCAAGTTCTCTATCAGACGACCCCTCCCTAAGAGGCCGCCCACATGATTTCGAAGTAACAGTGCGGGAAATTCAAGTCTGCGCTGGAGCCGGATTCCTAGTGGTCCTTACAGGTCTCATTTTGAGAATGCCAGGCCTTCCACGAGAACCTATGGCCACAGGCATCGACCTGCTCGAAGACGGGACCGTAATCGGACTCTCGTAAACCGATTATTGGACGGTAACTATCGCTAAGTTGGAAACGTTGCCCATCTCGGCAGCCTGAATCCAGACATTACGCCCAAAAGCCCCGGCCGGGACATTAACATTAAATGAAGCGGCCCCTGCTGGCGTAGCCGTGCGCGTAGCAGCAAGACGAGGGTTTTTGAGAACCATTGTGATGTCAAGCTGAGCAATCTCCGTCAAGCTGAGCCCATTCATGCTGTAAACCAAATAGACCTGCGCATTAGGAGTGGCATCGGCAAGAGTGATGGTTGCACTACTACCGGCAACAAGAGTCGGAACCTGCAGATCAATGAAATCAGGGATTATCTTGAATACTTCCCCACCCGATCGGTCAAGAATATAGACCTCCCCTTTACCATCCTCTCCGAAGGAAGAGATGTAGCGGATTGAAAGATTGCCCGGAGGGTCTAATTCCGTAGTCCGATTCTGTAGGTCAACCAAACTTCCAGAGGTGTCCCGCTGAAAAGACCAAATCCAATTGGCACTGTAATCAGCAAAGAAATAGGTGCCTTGGATGCCGAGCAAGTCTGTGCCTCGATAGCAAACACCCCCGGTTACGCACCACCCTCGTGGAGTGCCGCTGCTCTGGCTGTACTCGTAGAAAGGGGCGGTATAACCGCCGCTGCAACCAGAAGTGTTGTAGTTGTGGTTACCTTCGCGACAGCGCCAGCCGTAGTTTTCGCCACCAGCAGAAGATGCTGGCTGGAAATCAATTTCTTCCCAAGCATTCTGTCCGACATCTCCTATCCAAAGATCGCCGGTCTGGCGGTCAAACGAATAACGCCAAGGATTCCGCAGCCCATAAGCCCAAATCTCGTCCAAGAAGCTGGAGTTCCCCACAAATGGATTAGTTGGTGGGATTGCGTACGGATTGCCACTGTCAACATCAATGCGCAGCATTTTGCCCAACATTGTGGTCCCCTTCTGGCCATTGCCGTAAGGATCACCGCCACTGCCTCCATCGCCTAAGCCGATATATAAATATCCATCAGGCCCGAAAGCTATGTGCCCACCATTATGATTCGAGAATGGCTGACTAACCGAAAGGATTGTCGTAGCGCTATTCGCATCTGCTACATCAGGATTAGTCGACGAAACTTTGTAGCGCACCACACGAGTATTCCCCGATGAGTTTGTGTAGTTGACAAAGAAATAGCCATTCTGGTCATAGTCCGGATGAAAGGCCAAGCCCAGCAGTCCTTGTTCGCTGCCTTGGCTAATCGATGCGAGATCTAAGAACGCCGTAGACAAAACTGTCCCATTTTTAACAATCTCGATACGACCGGTGTACTGCTCACAAACAAAAACCCTTTCCAGGTCCCCATCGGGGGCAGTCAGGGCAACCGGCCGCGAAAAGCCACTGGCAAAAAGCTCAGTTTGAATTTTTTGGGCGGAAACAGGCGTTGCCATACAAGCGAAGGCAACCAAAGCCGAAAGAATAAAGCGCATCATGGAACAATACTTAGAGGGGTTTGAAGCGAACAGGGGCATCTCCAGATTAACTCATACTGAAGCCTCTTGGGCGATAAAGAATCCTCAATTCCAAGCATTCGCACCGAGACCCTATCCTGCTGCCAATGCGACTCAGTGGATTCACCTTCCTGCGTAACGCCCACAAACTCCATTATCCAATTCTGGAAAGCATTCAATCCGCATTGGACTTGGTCGATGAATTTGTGATAGCACTGGGAGATTCAGACCCGGACGACGATAGCCGACAAAGGATTGAAGCCCTGAACTCCGACAAGATAGTCCTTTTTGACACCGTCTGGGATTTAGAAAAATTCCCCCGCGGAATGGAGCATGCGCATCAAACCGATCTCGCAAAGGAGAAATGCACAGGCGATTGGCTCCTATACCTCCAAGGTGACGAAGTGCTTCACGAAAAGGATGTACCTCAATTGCGCCAAAATTGCGAACGGTGGTTAACAGATGATCGAGTCGAAGCAATGGTTTTTGACTACCTTCACTTTTGGGGCGATTATGACCATGTGCACAAAAATCATGCCTGGTACAAACGGGAAATCCGCCTGGTGCGAAACGACCCCGGAATCCACAGTTTTCGCTCAGCTCAAAGCTTCCGAAGAATTCCTAATTTCGACGGTGTCTCCTATCGACAAAAGAAAGGGACTAAAAAGCTAACCGCTGTAGCGGCAAATGCTCGAATTTTTCATTATGGCTGGGTTCGCCCCCCTTCAGCGATGCAAAAGAAACGCGTCTACTTCACCGAGAATCACCTCGGAGCCGAAAGGGCCCAAAAAATGTCCGCCACCCAGGCGAAAGATTTTGACTACGGTCCCCTTGCTTTAATCCCTCGCTATTCGGGAAGCCACCCCGCCGTTATGAAAGAAAAGATTGCCACCCTTGATTGGCGCAACTCCCTATACGAGACCACGCCGAATGGGCACACCGCCCCGACCCACAAGCATGACCGAGTCAAGTATCGCGCGATATCCTGGCTTGAGAATAATCTATTCGGGGGCAAAGCACTTTTTCAGTCCGAGCATTTCAAAATATTGGATGACAATCCTCGGGTAAAGTCACCCTAATTAATCAACACTCCTCACTACCTCCGCAGAAGAGCTACAGAATAAGCAGATATCTCATTAGGAGGTAGAATTGTGCTGGACGAGCAAAAATGACAATTCCATCCATCCTTCTGCTGTTTTTCGCCCCTCAGGAACCCTTGGGGGAAATGCACCTTGATCTCCCAAGGGGCCTACCAAATACATTTTCTGTCGCTGTTGAGGTCAAAGGCAGAAAACGCATTCTCGATCTAACTCGACATTCGCTGCGTGCTCCTGATTTCCAAGTGCGTGTTGTGCATGGAAATGGTTCTTACGAGCAGGCGCCAAGCCCACCAATTCGGACTTACCGAGGGCAACTACGTAATAACCCGGAAATTCAAATCGCCGCTTCCCTAAGAGAAGATGGATTACACGCCGTTTTCCACTTCCCTAACGGTGAAAAGCCTCTCCAACTGATTCCCCTCTCCCGACAAAGAAGCGGAATACCTTATGGCCAGCATGTGCTGCAAACTTTCCCGCATATGGAACCGGATTCCTGCGGGGTTCAAGGAGCTGGCCCTGTACTTCCCGAAACCAATTCCACCCATGGCCCAGCGGGAAATCAAATCCCCCCTCCATCATCTTGGTTGTTCCCCTCGCCACCAGGGTTTGGCCCATGGCGAATACGAGAGGCACAAATCGCTTATGACGCAGATTATTGCTACTACCAGAGAGAAGGCAATACAGTGGCAGGAGCAGTCGCTGGAGTAGAACATCAACTCGCACAAGTGGAATTGTGCTACGGGCGAGACGCTCTAACCGTTTACGAACTAACGGCCGTAGTCGTCAGGGACCAACCTTACTACAACTTCACAAGTGCAGGAGATGCCCTATCCACTTTTGCCTCCGACTGGGATTCAAACCATTGGGACATCCCTCGGGACACTGCTTACCTATTAACGGATTACCAAGGCGATGGCATCGCAGGACTTGCATATGTCGGCACCCTTGGAGGCTGGAGCTACGCCACTACGGTGTGGGACCGGGGGCACAGCCCTGGAATTATGGCCCACGAACTCGGCCACAACTGGGGCTACGGACACGGTGACTGCTGGCCTTGGGGTGGGAGCGCCATGTGCGGCGCGTGGCTTCTCCTGGGCCCTGAAACGAGCGACATCGTTCAATGGCGAGGTGAATGGCTTGGATTGCCCGTGGTCCCGCCCTACGAGATTGCCGCTCCACCCTACTGTGATCCAGACCGAGTCACATCGATTAAAGACCAAGAACAGATATTCGACGTCCTTGCAAACGACTACGACATTAACCATGACCCCATCCTGATTGTTGGTTATGACGCAACAACAGCAAAAGGGGGCACTGTCAGACTAATCCCCGGGAACGGGCAGGGGCAGCGTGACCGCCTCCTCTATACGCCGGATCCTGAAAAGACTGGAGGGTACGTAGACACTTTCTGGTACACAGGCGGAGACCCAGGGGGGTTATCCGGAAATTCAATTGTCGAAGTCGCGGTCTCCAGGCAAGACCTCATCCTGTCGTGGAAGATGGATGAAGCGTCCGGTGATTTGGCCTCAGATTCTTCGGGTAGGAACAATAGCGGGACCATCGGGCTTGAATCTGTCTTAGTTGAGATTGCAAACCCTGCTGTCATTGGCCACGCCAATGCTGCCATAGGCACTTCAGCCGCTAACCTCCTCGATGCTGACCCTGATACAGGCTTTGCCTCTAATGCTCAGGGCCCGGTGGGTTGGTCCTATTCATCCGACCCAAGCCACGGGACGTGGGTGGAATTTGAATTCGCTCAGAATGTCGAGATTGCCGGGATGAGACACTTGGACCGGACGGATTGGTGGGAATGGACAGCAGCATCCCGTCTTATTTTCAGCCTAGACTCTACTTTTGATTCTTCCGACCCCTTTGTGGACATATCCCACTGGGGTCATGGGTCTGAAATAGACCACACCTTCCCCCCAATACAGGCCCGGTGGGTTCGCTGGGAAGTAACAAGCGCTTATGACTCAGGCAACTCCTTTGCCTCTTTGGGGGGTAATGAGCTCTCCTTCCTCGCTCAGACAGTCCTCGCCAGAGTTGATTCTCCCACGCTCACTGCTCATTCGAATGCAATTGGCGGTTTCCCTCACTCCAACCTTTTCGATTCCAACGCAGAAACGCAGTTTGTTTCGCCCAACGGGGAAGTCACAAGCCCTTTTACAACAAACCCTGGACATGGGACTTGGTTTGAAGGTGATTTCGGAGCAATCATCGACATCCAAGGCTGGATGCACCTCGATCGCCCTATCTTTAATGACTGGACAGGTCGATCGCGACTAATTTTCAGCACCGACTCTTCCTTCGACAACTCCGACCCACTGGTGGAAATCGACCATACCGGCCATGGAAGCCCAACTTTCTACACTTTCCCATCCATCGACGCTCGTCATATTCGTTGGGAAATTATTGAACGATATAGGCCGTCTTCATCCCATCGTCTCGGAGGCGCTGAAATGGCATTCTTCAGCGGGCCAAGCGGCCTGCCTGGACATTCATGGGTAACCTCTGCCCATGGCAACGCTTTAGAGGTAAATGGTTGGTCAGAAGTCTCAACCGACAATGCTTCCGGGGTTCCCACCGGCTCTGGTGATGCATGGACCATCAATCTCCATGTCATGGGGAACCAAACCCCACCAGACCAGACTTGGCTTGGAGGATTTGGGAACCCTCAAGCATCCAACAACGGACTCCGCTATTTCCTTGTCCGGAATGGCACTCTCGCCTTCACCTTGGGAGACCAGGAGCTTCTTTCCTCAGAGATGTGGGATTCAAGCGCTTGGCAGATTCTCACAGCTACTTTCAATAAAGGCCGGCTGAAGCTGTGGAAGAATGGGACACAAATCGCGCAAGGAGATTTCAACTTAGATACTGCGGCCTCCGATGTCCGCCTCGCCCCTGTGGCCACGCGCAACGGAGCTTCTCGATTCGTCGGCCAAATGGATGAATTTACTCTTTGGAATTGGGGAATGACCAAGGCTGAAATTGGCCTCTTAGCAGCTGGAGGACAGGCCACGGTTCCATCACCCGCTGACGGCACCCGCTCAGTAGATCAGACGGCGACGCTCGCTTGGATTCCTGGTCTATCCACTCAAGCTCACGACATCTACTTCGGCACCAATTTTTCCGCCGTAAGAGACGCCGACACCACTTCTTCAGAATATCAAGGCTCAAGGCCATTCCCTGCTTTTGACCCTGGGCCTCTCGCTCCCTTAACAACTTACTACTGGAGAGTAGACGAAGTGGGCAGTTCCGGCGAAGTCCGCAAAGGAAATATGTGGCGATTTACGACTGTCTTTGACTGGACAGTAAATCCTCTCGAAACTTTCTCAGAGGGCATTGATGGCCAAGAGCTTGGAGGTCTAGGAGGCGGCACAGGATTCTCTGGTCCGTGGGCCGCACAAGCTGGGCATGGCTATCTCCATCGCAATGGATCTATAGGAGCGTATCCACCCAACGTACCTTTCGTAGAGACCGGAGGATTTTTCGAAGGGCCACAACGTCGATGGGACGGGACTGTCTGTACAAGACCCTTAGACACCACTGCTGTTGATTTTGACCTCGGCGGAGATGATGTTTACTACCTTTCCTTTGCCATCCACCGAGAACCCGGCGTTTACGATCCCGTTGGACTCATCGGCTTAGATAGTGCTTCTGGAGGAAGTAGCAGAATTTCGATCGGATTCAGAGACGGCAAATGGCGACTAGAAGGCGATTTAGGAAGCGTTTCCGGGGGAACCGCTGTGGCGGATTGCACTTGGTTTGTCGTGGCCAGAATTACAGCTAGTAGCTTAGACCAAGACCAAATTCATATGAAGGTATACGATTCATCCGCCGACACCGTTCATTTGTCCGACACTCTTTTAAGCGGCCAAGGTGTCGGGGCTAATCAATGGACATTAATCGGACCAGGAGGCAATTCTTCTACCGTTTTCGATCGCTTGCGCCTTGAGTCGCACTCCGCATCTATAGGGTCAACATCCGTTTCCACTTGGATTGACGAAATTCGGCTTGGTCGGAGTTGGACAGACGTAACAGGCCTCTAGCGAACCTTCCCTTCAGCCTCACGGGCCTCAACGGGAACATCCACCCCCTTGAGCGGATAGAGCTCTGACGGAGAGCGTGTTGAATTCGCTTCCGCGATTAAGCCACGCAACAACTCGGGATGTTCCTTCGCGACATCATTAGATTCAGAAGTGTCTTCCTTGAGGTTATAAAGGTGCCAGGGCTGCCTTGGGCCAGATTGATAGATTTTCCACTCACCCCTCCGAAGAGCTCGACGGTTCTGGTACTCCCAATACAAAGGAGTGGAACGTATTAAATCGACTTCCTGGCCCCGTAACACCGAAAGAAGAGATATGCCGTCCAAGCGCTCAGGCAGCGGTTTCCGTGGTGCCACCGCTCTACTGATAGTCGGCATTAAATCTTGGAAGCCGGCAACAAAAGGAGTGACCGAGTTCGGCTTAATATGCCCGGGCCATCTCGCAATCATCGGGACGCGAATACCACCTTCATGCAATTGAGCCTTGCGTCCACGCAAACCACCAGAACTATCAAAGAAATTAAGATCAACGCCTCCTATCCACGAAGCGCCATTGTCCGAGGTGAACACAAAGAGAGTGTTGTCCGTCAAATCCAGATCATCCAAAGTATCCATCAAGACCCCGACTTCTCGATCAAGGCGAGTAATCATCGCAGCATAAGCGGCACGCGGTTTCGGGTGAGGCAAATATCCCTTCCCGCCGACATAAGGTTTTTCTTCCCATTCACCTTCATAAGCCTCTAGCTCTTCATCCGGAATTTGCAAAGCCAAGTGAGGAATAGGGGAAGGGTAATACAAGAAAAAAGGAGCTCCCTCAGAAGCACTAGTCCGCATAAACCCTTCGGCCTCTTTAACCATGAAATCAGGCGCATAGTCTTTACCTTTATAGGCGGCATAAGAAGCTGGATCGCTTGGATTAGCATCTTTCGGCAATTTGTTACGCGCCCGGAAAGCTGGATTATCCAAAAGTTCTTTTTCCTGGTTACGCCACATATGGGTGGGGTAATAGTTGTGGGCCACTCGCTGACAGTTGTACCCGTAGAACAAATCGAATCCCTGGAAATTGGGGTCGCCCGTTGAACCCGGCCAGCCTAAGCCCCATTTCCCAATCGCAGCAGTGGCGTAGCCCTCGTCCTTAAGGACCTCTGCCAATGTCAACGTTTCGGGAGGAATTGGTCGCTGCCCCTCTAAGGCTGGGTCGTTCCACACATCCCCCCGTTCTGCGGTTTCGTCATTTCTGCGAATATAAGCATTACCCGTATGTAGACCAGTCAGCAATACGCACCGAGATGGAGCACAAACTGGACTACCAGAGTAAAAATCGGTGAATCGAATACCTTCAGCGGCTAAACGGTCAAGATTGGGAGTCTTAATTTTTGTTTGCCCATAGCTCCCGAGCTCCCCCCAACCGAGGTCATCTGCAACCACTAAAACAATATTTGGAGCGGATGGTGATTGCACAGCTTCCAAGTTTGAATCGCATGACAACGAGCCAATAGCCAGCAAGCAAAGCCAAAGCATATGCACAGTAAATCGCTTAATCCGCAAGGAACGATTTAAACAAAAGGAGTCACACCAGGGCGTGGGATACGAATTGCAGGTGCATCACCCCAAACATAGGCCACCGGGGTGAGGTCCTCCTGCGATTTCATGGCTTCATCCCAAGACAAAGATCTCCCTGTATAAGCAGACATTCGAGCGGCAATCGCCATCATGGTCGATTTGCACATATAGTCTCCATTGTTGACGGCAGCTCCCGCACGAATGCTCTTGAACAGGGCATCATGCTCATTTTGATACATATCATCTGGGCCATCTCCTCTCCATCGCCAAGCATTCGCTCCTTTAATGCGATGAGATTGAATCTCGGCAGTCCCCTCAGTCCCGTGAGCAAAGTCAGAGACATCTGAACTCGCACCAACAATTTGTCGGCAAGAGCTGAAAGCTTTCACCCCACTGTCCCATTGGTAAACAGTATTGAAGTGGTCATAAATATCGCCGTACTTGTCATCGATGCGAGAAATGCGTCCCCCGCTCGCCGTTACCTTCGATGGCGTTTCATCTCCCATTGCCCAGAGAACTTTGTCGAGGCTATGAATGTGCTGTTCGTTGATGTGGTCACCGCTAAGCCAGTTGAAATAAAGCCAGTTTCGGACTTGATACTCCATATCGCTCCATTCTGGTTTGCGTCCATGGTGCCAAAGACCCCCTGTGTTGTATGAGCACTGAAGACTCACGAGGTCACCGATTGCGCCGCCGTGAATGCGTTTTATGGTCTCCTGCTTTGCGAATTGATACCTGTAACAAAGCCCCGAAACAAGACTGAGCCCCTTATCGGCAGCCGCTCTACAAGCATCCATCACTCGACGGATTCCAGGAGCATCGACCGCTACCGGTTTCTCTACGAAAAGATGCTTTCCCGCAGAGACCGCTGCTTCGACATGAAGCGGGCGGAAGTGAGGAGGGGTTGCAAGAAGAACTACATCACTCTCTTCAATAACCCGTTGATACGCGTCAAAACCCAAGAAACGACGCTCTCGCGGGACATCAACTTGCTCAGCGATACCAGCGCTTCCTTGAAGCCCAGCAAGGCTAGACTCAACACGATTCGCAAAAGCATCGCCCATAGCCACGAGACGCGTAGCGGCATCGGCACGCAATGCATTCGCTGCAGCACCCGTCCCTCGTCCTCCGCAACCCACGAGGCCTACTTTCAGGACATCGTCAACGGAATTATGAAAACCCACCCCTTTCAAAGGCAGGGCAGTTGCAGCGGCAACGGCACTACTCTTTCGCAAGAATTCTCGGCGGGTGGGATTAGGAGAAATGGGATTTTTTCTAGTCATGGAGAGCTTCTCTGAAGCCCCAGACTATCACTCCAGAGCCTCATCAGGGTGAAACCACCAAGTTTTCACCCCTCTCCATTTGGAAGCTAGAGAATTATTCTGCCACCCCTCAGGCCCTAAAACACATGCTGCAGAAGCTAAGGAGTCCGCGAGTGCACCTGAAGGGGCAAGAGCAGTCGCTTGAATGTCATAATCCAGAGCCATGCCTGTGCGTGGATCCAGCAAGTGAGACCACGTACGGCCGTCTACTTGAAATTTCCGGAAACGGGTACCCGAGGATGCAATCGCTTGGTTCGCAAGGAGAAGGCGCAGCTGCTCCCCTGAATACCAAGGTGGTGATTCGATGGCCACCCGCCAACCTTGCTGTCCTGGCGGCGGGTTAGATACTGCGACATCTCCGCCTCCATCAACAAGTGCTGACGCGATGCCTTCTTCTCCCAAAACGCCGAGCATTGCATCAAGTGCGAATCCTTTCCCTATGCCACCAAAATCCAACCTCATACCCGGGACTCCTAGATTAATCTCCGTTTCATCGATTAAATCCATGTGTCCCCAACCTACGGCTTCCAATGCGGCCTCGATATCCTCTGTCGCGGGTAATTTTTGTTGGCGACTAGCGCGGCGCCACAACTTCACCACCGGGCCGACTGTTGGATCAAAGGCACCCTTCGTCGCCTCGGCGACTCGAATAGACAGAAAAAGAATGTCCCATAGATCCTGAGAAACATTAACCCGACCTCCTGCGAAGGGGAGTTTCCGGACCGCGCTATCGGCATCCCAGTCACTAAGCTCTCTCTCAAGATGCTGCATGCGGGTAAACGCTCGCTCAGCTGCGCTGCGTGCCGTTTCGAAGTCCTGAGCGTAGAGGGAAATTCTAAATAAAGTCCCCATACCCGGTTTCTCAAATTCAAACCTCTCACTAGGACTCCCGGCCTTACAGGAAAAGGCGGCTAATATTCCTAACCCAAGGACTTGCGTCCATCGCCGATTCATAATGCTACGGAACATTCTTCCTTCCATCCTAGGACTTTCTCTCCTGGGCAGTGGGAGCCCCCTTTGGGCACAAGAGCGAGGGAAGCCTGACTCACCTCCAGGTATTGCTCCATCCGCTGAGAACCTTAATGCACAGGCAGAAAGCCCTGAAGATATGGCGGCTTATAAAGAAAGCATTCCCGGCACTTTAATCAGCTTTGGAATGACCCCTATCCCAAGTGGAACCTTCCGAATGGGTAGCCCGCCAGATGAGAAAGACCGTAAAAAAGAAGAAGGGCCTGTTCACAACGTAGAGGTTGATCCTTTTTGGATGGGAACGCACGAAGTCACTTGGGACGAGTATCAAGAATTCCAATTCTCCCTCGACATCACTCGACGAGGAGAAAATTACGAAGCAAATCCACAAGACCCTTGGGCCGATGCTGTCAGCCGACCAACGCCACCTTATTTACCCATGGACTTCGGAATGGGAGTGGAAGGCTTCCCCGCCGCATGCATGACCCAATTTGCTGCCAAGCAATACACAAAGTGGCTAACTATGAAGACGGGAAGGTTTTATCGATTGCCAACAGAGGCCGAATGGGAATATGCCTGCCGAGCTGGAACAACAACGGCATGGTCCTTCGGTAACGACTCAGAAGCGATTGATGAATATGCGTGGTACTTCGACAACGCGGACGATGCATACCAAAAGGTTGGCCAGCTCAAACCTAATCCCTGGGGGCTCTTTGATATGCATGGGAATGTCTCAGAATGGGTTCTGGATGAGTGGGATAAGGATTTCTATGCCACTTTCATCGAGCCGCAGGACACAAAAACTTTTTTAAAAACAGCCGACAATCCAGTTGCGTGGCCTAAATCTCTTTACCCTCGAGTTGTACGAGGTGGTTCTTGGGACGACGATCCCGATCGTCTCCGCTCAGCAGCTCGAACACCCTCCAAGAAAGGATGGAAGGTGCAAGATCCGCAATTGCCCAAAAGCATTTGGTACTTAACCGACGCGCCCTTCGTTGGATTCCGCGTAGTGCGACCTTTTTCCCCTCCCCATGAAGACAAATGGGCGCAATACTGGGAAGCCGACCTCGATGACATCCGCCGTGTGGAATCCGGCCAACGCCAAGGAGAACGCTAAAAATGAATCATCACTCAACCTCTCGTCGCACTTTTGTTAAACAATCCGCCGTCGTTGTTGGCGGGACCCTAGCAATCCCAACCGTCGGCAAGGCCATTGACGCTATTCGACCGGCCAACGCCCACGGTGACGACGTTATTCGAGTTGCCCTCGTGGGATGTGGAGGAAGAGGAGCTGGCGCGGCTAATCAAGCTTTGTCGACAACAGGTAACGTAGAGCTAGTCGCCATGGCAGATGCTTTCAGCGACCGACTGGAAGGGACTCTGCAGCATCTCAAAAACAATCACCCGGAAACCGTAAAGGTTCCCGAAGAAAGAAGGTTTACGGGATTTGATGCCTATGAAAAAGCAATCGCAGCAGGAGTTGACCTCGTCATTCTTGCTACGCCGCCTGGCTTCCGTCCTATTCACTTCGAACATGCCATTGCACAAGGAAAACACGTATTTATGGAGAAGCCGGTTGCCGTGGACGCTCCAGGAATCCGGAAAGTCCTCGCCGCCGGTGAAGAAGCCACGCGCAAAGGACTAAAGGTGGGAGTGGGGCTCCAAAGACACCACCAAGCTCGCTATCTCGAAACCATTCGGAGAATTCATGACGGCGTCATCGGCGATGTCCGCGCCTACCGGGCATACTGGAATGGGTCTGGAGTTTGGGTTAGAGGGCGCCAAGAAGGGCAATCCGAAATGGAGTATCAAATGCGGAACTGGTACTACTTCAACTGGCTTTGCGGCGATCACATTGTCGAACAACACATTCACAACCTAGATGTGTGCAACTGGATTCACGGTGAACATCCTGTAAGAGCTCTCGGCATGGGAGGGAGAGAATCCCGTAACGGGATAGACCACGGTGAAATTTTTGACCACCATGCCGTTGAGTATGAATACGCAGACGGCACTCGGATGTTTAGTCAATGCCGCCACATCCCTGGTTGTTGGTCAAGCGTGTCTGAGCATGTTGAAGGCACCAAAGGGCGTGCTTCAGTTAATTCAGGCGCAATTGAAGTTTTTAAACGGAAAAACTTCTGGGGCAGCCAAGGTGAAAAATGGAAATTCCGCGGCGAAGAACCCGACCCCTACCAAGTAGAACACAACGAATTATTTCGATCCATTAGAGAAGATAGGCCATTCAATGAAACAAAATATGGCGCTGAAAGCACCATGACCGCAATACTTGGTCGTCTCGCAACTTATTCAGGCAAAGCTATCAACTGGGATGATGCAATGGCTTCCGAGGTGTCTCTCGCACCTGAAAAGTATGCATGGGACGCACCTCCTCCGACCCTCCCAGACGCGGATGGCCGATATTCAATCCCAGTACCCGGACAAACGCTTGTCCTTTGAACTATGAAAGTTCTAATTATCTATAGCCCTCTCCTCCTAATCTTATTCCTGCTCTCTCTGTCTCCAGAGGGCCCGGCATCACAACCGATTCAAGAACCGGCTCAAGAAGAGGAAGTCGGGCCATTAGAAGAGAGAATGCTCGTGCTCAAAAGAGGCATGCGATCTCTACGAAGGAGTTTGAAGGATCCAGAAAAAGACGCCGCAAGTCTTGATGTCATCGTTGAAATGCAAAAAGCTGTCGCCGAAGGGAAATTAATCCCACCGCCCATGGTTGATGCAATCCCAAAAGAAGGGCGCGATGAGTTTGTCCTCGATTACCGCAAGCTAATGATTCTCACACAGCAGGAACTTCTCAAGCTAGAGATGGGCTTGCTCGAAAATGACCGGGATTCCGCTAAGGCCGCTTACGATGCCCTTAAAGCAATGGAAGACGCTGGGCACGAGCGATTTACAGAAGACGGATGAGGCGAGTCAAGGGCATTGCCCTGATTCTGCTAGTTTCCTGCGGAGAACCAGAGGGAATGATTTGGATTCCCGGTGGAACCTTCACCATGGGAGGAGACAGCCTTCATGCTCAACCTGACGAGTTCCCTGCTCGAGAAATAACCGTCTCCGGATTCTGGATGGACCAGACAGAAGTCACTAACGCTCAATTTCAAAAATTTGTTGACGACACGGGCTATCTCACCACAGCCGAAATCCCTTTCTCCTCCAATGACCCCGGATCGGTGGTGTTTCTAGGTGCGGAGCAACTCGAGGATGGCCCTGGCAGCTGGTGGGGTTGGACAACAGGTTCCAATTGGAAACATCCAGAAGGGCCTAATAGTTCACTAAAGGGCAGGATGGATCATCCGGTTGTCCACGTCTCGTGGGACGACGCCATCGCTTTTTCGCGCTGGGCAGGAAAACGATTGCCAACCGAAGCAGAATGGGAATTCGCCGCCCGCGGGGGACTGGAAAAAGCCCCTTGGACTTGGGGAAATGAAGAAAACCCTGGAGGCAAGTGGTATGCAAACATATGGCAAGGCGAATTCCCCTCAAAAGACAAAAAGACTGACGGCTTCAGTGGGACTGCTCCAGTGGGAAGTTTTCCCGCCAATGGTTGGGGCCTCCAAGACATGGCCGGCAATGTCTGGGAATGGTGCGCAGATTGGTATCGCCCTGACGCATATTCTCTTACTGCAAACCGAGTAAAAAACCCTAAAGGCCCTACTGATTCCTTCGACCCATCGGAGCCAGGAATCAAAAAACGCGTAATGCGTGGAGGGTCCTGGCTTTGTAGCGACCTGTACTGCGCTGGCTATCGTCCAGGAGCTCGCATGAAAACAAGCCCTGACACTGGGCTTAACCACACTGGATTCAGATGTGCAAAAGACTAGTAGCATTCAAACCCATGAAACCCCTTCTCCCCCTCCTCTTCGTAACCTTCTGCTCCCCTTGCTTGGCTGCTCAGGAAGACGGCTTTGAGCCTCTCTTTAATGGCAAAGATCTTTCCGGATGGGAGCTTTTGAATTGTGACGACACAACCTTCCGAGTCGAAAACGGAATGATTATCTGCACGGGCAATCCAGTTGGGCTACTTCGAACAACAAAGGTTTATGAAAACTTTGTCCTCGAAATGGAATGGCGACACATAGAGAAGGATGGGAATGCCGGACTATTCGTATGGTCAGATGGGATTCCAGCCAAAGGGACGCCCTTCGCCCGGGCGGTCGAAGTTCAAATCATGACCGGCCCTAAAGGGAATTGGTACACGCTCCACGGCGATGTCTTTCCAATCTGGGGAGCAAAAATGACCCCACACAATCCTCGACCAAATGGCGGTTCCAGAAGTTTCCCCACAGAAGAGCGCACAAAACCAGCTCCTGAATGGAATCATTACCGAGTTACTTGCAACAACGGCACTCTCCGCCTGGAAGTTAACGGCAAAGAAGTAACAAGCGGCGAAGCGTGCGCACCCAGACAAGGGCACCTTTGCCTAGAAGCCGAGGGCAGCGAGGTCCATTTTCGGAATTTGCGTATTCGAGAACTACCTCCCTCAGGGGATCTCAAACCCGAGGAGATTGCCATCCCAGGGAATGGCTTCGTTCCACTGTTTGGAGGAATCGATCTCGATGGTTGGAAAGTTGAAGAGAAGAACAAGGGGCACTGGAAAGCAGGAGGAGGGGTGCTCGCTTACGACGGCAAAGGCGACACTCTCTGGACCGAAGACAGTTTTGGCGATTTTGAATTAATTGCTGATTGGCGCTGGAGTGGACCCTCTAAAAAAGTCGAAGTCCCGGTAGTTCTGCCCAATGGCGACTATGCTGTCAACGAAGCTGGCGGACAACTCAAAGTCGAAGTAGACGAAGCCGGAGACAGCGGCATCTATCTCCGAGGAAGTAGCAAAAGCCAAGTCAATATTTGGTGCTGGCCCATTGGTAGCGGAGAGGTCTATGGCTACAGAACCGACCCAAATATGCCCGCTGAAGTCCGCGCCGCTGTCACTCCACGCGAAGCCGCGGACGCCCCATTAGGAAAATGGAATCGCTTTTTCATCAAAATGGAGGGGGATAGCCTCTCCGTCACTCTAAATGGGAAAAATGTCATCGAAAATGCCCAACTCCCTGGAGTCGCAAGTGAAGGGCCTCTTGCGCTCCAACATCACGGAGCCCCAATCGAATTCCGGAATGTCCTCATCCGGGAACTTGCAACACCTGCAACCATTAAACCCGTAGACCGGAAAGATGAATGGTGGCAAACGAGACACAAGAAGATGAACGAAAATGCCGCAAAAGGAGGCGTACGGATGGTGATGATTGGAGATTCAATCACTCAAGGTTGGGAAGGGGCCGGAAGAGAGATTTGGGAAAAATTCTATGGGGACCGCAACGCATTGAATCTTGGGATTGGCGGAGATCGCACTCAACATGTCATTTGGAGAATGCAAAACGGGAATTTAGACGGGATAAACCCGGAACTAGCTGTCGTAATGATTGGCACAAACAATGCAGGGAGCGATTCCAGCAGAGACATCGCAAATGGCGTAGAGAAAATCACTTCCGTACTACTAGAAAAATTACCTAATGCTGAAATTCTTCTCCTAGGGATTTTTCCTAGAGGAGAAAACGCCGAAAACCGGTACAGACTTATAAATGAAGGGGCAAACGAGATTTTCTCGCGCCTTCAATCCAGAAATCGCGTCCATTACTTAGACATTGGTTCGAATTTCTTAAGCACCAATGGAGGGCTTTCGAAGGAGGTCATGCCCGACCTACTGCACCTTAATGAGGGTGCTTATAGAACATGGGCGGAATCTATTGAGCCAATGGTGCGCGAACTCCTCCAAGAAGATCCCCCGCCGGCTGCAGGACAGCCGGCGGTGGGATATCGCGACACGCCTCTCATTCCTGGAACCGAATGGCATGTGCATGACTCTCAGCGACCTAGTCCCAATTTTGTCCAGCCGGGGACCGGCACCTCGGCACCTTCTGACGCCATAGTTCTTTTTAACGGCACAGGGCTGGACAAATGGGCATCGTCTTCTGGAGGCGATGCAAAATGGAAACTGATTGACGGAGTCATGGAAGTGAACGGAACAGGTGACATCCAAACTCGCCAAGACTTCGGAGACTGCCAACTGCATGTTGAATTCGCAACTCCCTCAAAATCTGGTGGGTCGTCACAAGGCATTGGCAATAGTGGTGTCTACCTCATGGGGAAATACGAGATTCAGGTCCTTGATTCCTGGTCTAGTCGGTCATATCCAGATGGTCAGGCCGGAGGGATATATGGACAACATCCTCCAGATGTAAATGCCTCCAAGCCACCTGGCGAATGGCAATCGTATGACATCTTTTTTAAGGCCCCTCGATTTTCAGAAAACGGAAAAGAGCTTCTGGAGCCTGCCCGAATAACCGCTCTCCACAACGGCATCCTTATCCACTTCAACCGCGAAATTCTCGGTCCAACCACACACAGAAAAATTCTGCCATACAAAGCAGGACCATCCAAGCTTCCACTCCGGCTACAAGATCACGGGAACCCTGTTCGCTATCGCAATATCTGGATTCGGGATATCGCGCTTTAATCTCCTCAACTCATAATCTGCTAGGCTGAAAGAATGCTTGGATTCAATAGAACCGTTAGCACAGGTACGCGAATGCGGCTGGCGATTGTCCCCTTCGCTGCTCTTTGTGCAGCAGCGTTCTGGTTACGACAGGGCGACAGCCGACCTGCGCCTACGGCTAAGGAAAAAAACGCTGCCACCCTAATTCTCGAAGAAAACGAGAGAGGCGGAAGCCCTATCCTCCGAGGCAGCGTGAGCGGATTTAGTGCTGAGCGAGGCGACTCTCTCGCAGAAGTAGACAGCAAAAAGGTTTATCTCGCTATCCCTGCTTACCAAACAATTAATCAAGAAAAAATCCGACGCGGTTCAGCTCGATGGGCGCAATTGATGCGAGAAGCAACATCCACCTACAAAAAAGTCCTCGAACAAGCATCGAGAAATACCAATTGCGTTCTCGTCGTAGAAAAGGGCAGCACCAATCGGATTCCTGAGATTCCAGCAGGATACCCCGCACAAGACATCACACAAGCCTGTATTGCCGCCCTGTAAGCATCAGTCTTCTAGAACGTTATCGCTGTAAGTGATGTTTACGGAATTGGGGTTTTCATTAATATGCCCCTCCGTGTTCCCTGAAAAGTAATTCTTCTCAATCGTCAAATTTTGCCCAGCAATTCTCAAGCCGTAGGCAGCGTTCCCTTCAATTCTATTGTCAATCACCCGGGTTCCGGCCGCTAGATAAAAGGCAATCCCATCCTTGTTCCCGTGCAAATTGTTACCGCGCAGGACACCGCCGCTCTGGGGCAATTCGTTTCCGTGGACAGCAATACCTCGATCCCCATTGCCATAACATTCATTGTCCAGAAGAAAAATTTCGGTCCCACCATTGAGATCTATCCCGTCTTCAATATTGTTGAAGAAAGTGCAGTTCTGGACCTTAATGGCATTACTGCCTTTCAAATAAATACCATCTGAAGCACCGGTGGCTTTGACATTTTGAACCTCAAGATTCGCCGCCGCTTGCTCAAAAACGAAAATTCCAGAGCCGCGATCTTTCTGCCCATTCCAATCAATATCAAGGTTCTTCAGAATAATATGCTCATTCTTTCCTTCTTTGCTGATGTAAACCCCATGGGACCATCGACCACTATCAGCGCCACCCCGAATAGAAAGATTTTGAAGAGTAATATGCGAAGCCCCATTGGCGAATTCAACAGCATGCTCAGTGCCAGTCCCCGTAATGTCGACAATCGTTTTTCCGGATCCCATCCCTGTCACAAGAAGCCCTTTCCCAGGCGTCCCGACGGTCGGCATATCGAGAGCCTCTCGATAGGTTCCTGGCCTAATAGCTAACGCTTGACCATCTACCATTGCATTCAATCCTTTCTGGATCGTCCTAAAGGGATTGGATTCAGCACCGGTCCCGGTTGCGTCGCTACCACTTGCGCCCGAAACCCACAAAGCATTGTTGCGACTAAAAGCAAAGCTGCTGCCAGACGGCACCCCTCTGTCAATGGCAAAAGGATCTAGCGCAATCCCCGGTTTACTATCGGAGAATAAGTCCTTGATGACTGGGCTTTTCCAATCGGAAAAGGCAGAGAAAATAAGGGCAACTCCAAGAAAGGCCAGTACGTAAAAGAAGAAGCGTGCTGTCGAACTAGGCGAAGAGGAATCTGTCATCAATTTATACGGAACGGGATAGGCGAAATCCTAAGTGGCGGGAATGATATCAGGGGTCGTTAAGATTAACCGAGAATGAAAATCCCTCTGGCGATTCTATGCCTCAGCACAGCAAGTGGCCCTCTTTACGGGCAAGACCTCAGATTGCAAGCGAATGACGCTATAGAGAAGGGGGTCGACTTTTTACTCGATCGACAATTGCTAGATGGGTCTTGGGGGGGCTGGGTCGACCAATGGTACCCCACAGGCATTACCCCATTGGTCGTCTACACACTGCTTAAGTGCGGCGTTCCCTCTGAGCATCCAGCCATAATGCGAGCTTTTACGTGGATGGAGCCGCGTCCCCCGCAAAGAGTCTATAGCGCAGGGTTTACGCTTCTCGCGCTGGAAGCGAGTCAGGACCGGAGCAAAACACCGTGGATGGAGGAGCTCGCGGGCGACCTCCTTTCGTGGATGCCGGATAGCGGTGTCTTTGACTACGGAAGTGGCCACAGCCACGAAGATCTATCAAACACACTTCTCGCCGGACTTGCATTGGATGCTTGCGAAAAAGCAGGGATTCGTATCCCCACCAAATATTGGAGGAAGCTCTATACAGGAACTATGTCCTGTCTCACTCCCGTGGAAGAAGTGAAAAATGAAGCTGGAGAGAGTCTTCGCCGCCGAGGATTCACATACAGACCTGGGGCAGGGCCATCTGGCTCAATGACTGCTGCGGGTATCACTCTTCTTGAATTGTGTGCACGAAATCTTGGCGATGGACTGGCAGCTAGACACCGCAAAACCATGGAAAAAGTCCAAATCGAATGTCTCCAATGGCTAGGCGATTTCTTTGTCACTTCCGGCAATCCCCCTAATCGATCTTGGGGCGCATTCAATCTTTGGGGATACGAACGAGTAGGAGCACTCAGAGGAATTGAAAAAATAGGAGCCCACGATTGGTACAAAGAAGGAGCGACTGCGCTCTTAAAACGTCAAACTTCTCTGGGAAGTTGGGATAGGACACCCTCGAAAGAAACTATCGACCTCGCACAAGAGCAACATGGGGAACTGGGCACCAGCATGGCTCTTCTCTTTCTTAGAAGAGCAACTGCCTCTGCTGTGTCGGGAGCAGTCGGGCAACCTCACTGGGAAAGTTCCCCCCAACAGGGCGAGCTGATTCTTCGCGCTAGTGGCGACACGCCTATGACGTTCTGGGTTTCAAAGCCACCAATTCAACCTGAGATAGTTCGTTATTTCTGGCGCAAAGTAGGCGACGTCGAATGGCGCCTACTCAAAGAAGAGAAGAACCCAGCGCAAGGGTTTGCATTTCAACATCGATTTGGAACTTCAGGAGAATTTCAAATCCGCGCAGAGGCGGAATCACCCGAAAGCCTGTTCAATAGCGGGATTATTCAGGTCAAAATTGAAATGGTCTTAGAACACGAATTGCTTGAATATGCGCAAGACGGAGAGAAAAACCTACTAAAACGATTTCTTCCCGAAGTGCGAACATCAAGCGAAAAGAGTGCTCACCCCGGGAAACTGGCCGCTGACACCTACCTGAAAACGGCTTGGATGTGTGAGGTTGACGATCCCAACCCATCAATTACCCTAACCCTGCCCGCTGCAATAAAAGCTAACAAGGTTATGTTTGCCCACCCAAATACTATGCCTTTTCGAAAAGGGCTAGCCAGACCGCGACACCTCTTAATTCTCTTAAATTCAAAGCTCGAATTTTCCTTAGAGATGCCTAAAGAAGAGAATCGAAAAGGAATCCTAAAGCTTCCGAAAACTACCTCCATTAAGACTCTGGAAGTGCGAATATTGAGCGCTTGGACAGGAGAAGTCGGTCAAAGCCCTCTCGGGTTTAGTGAGATTGAAGTGCAAAAAGCGGGTCGCTAATCCGTTCCCAACCAACTAGAAAAATTTTCTGCCACGCAATCGGGGCGAGTAAACACTCCAGCAGCAATAGCGAGTTCCACCAATCTCAGTAGGTGATTTTTGTCACGAGCAAGGTCTTCGCGATTCACCAACATGGCGTTGGGTTGCTGCCCGTCTAGCCATGAAAGAAAAGCCAAACCAGCTTTGTAGTGCTGGGTGGGAGATTCAAAAACCGCGCGAGAAAGCACTTCACATGGATTCATTAACTGGCGGAATTTGTCCTCCGCTCCATGGGCTAAAAACTGAAAAGCTAGGCTCGCCGGGCGAGAAATACCACCAAGAATCCCGAGCAACGCGTGGCTAAAACCCTTTTCATCGCCCGCAATGAGGGACGCAAAGTTGAAATCATCGCCTGTCAAAGTTTCTTGCCCATGTTCAGCCAAACTGCGGCGAATTGCGACCTCACGCACAGGATCCAAAAGAGATATTTTTACACCTAAGACTTGCTCCCTGTTCAAAGCCATTATTCGCTGAAAACTGTCGCTGGGAAAATAGCCTTCTAGAACCGGCAAAAACATTGGGCCGAGCCAGTGAAGGTAAACGGAGCAATCCAAACTTTCGAGGATTTTCCGATAGGCAACGACAAAGTCTTCGGGGCCACATTCCATTTCACATAACCATGGCATCGGCAAAATAACCGGCACTCCACCGAGGTCAGCAATTGCACGAGCCTGAAAAGAAACTGAATCGCATAGTTCATCTAAGCTCGACGGAGAAGGGCAATGGTCATAGCTAGCACCTGCAACAAAACCTAAAGGAAGATCAAGGGCAGCGGTGTTTTCAATAAGTTGCCGAGCATTCTCCCAACCCAAGAAAAATCGCTGAGCAGTATCCATCGCTTCAGCGACCCCAAAGCCTTGGGCCCCCAGGTTCCGACGAAGCTCAGTCGTAGCTTCCCAATCGAGAAATTTTCCAATTTCTTCATGCGAGCCTGGGGTGGTTAAAGAGTGACCCGTGGTGGCATATTCCCCTTGCACAACAACCTGGAGGGCTGCCCAAGATTTTCTCACGGGAGGAGGCGAATCTCCCAGCTCGGCCAGCTCCTCCTCAAAAGGCAAAAGCAGGTTGCCCTCGATAATCAACTCACCACCTTCAGGAAGGCGCACCGAAGATTGAGTCAAAGAATTCCCCCCATAAAAGCGGGTAGGGCGATATCAACGGCCTTCCAGCCCAAGAAAACGACTAAAACAAGAATGGCCACCAGCATCGCACCAATCCAGGCCGTAGCTTTCGGGCCGCGGGGAAGATCGGAGCCAAGATAAACTGAACTTCTTTGGAGCCTGACAAATCCAAGATAGGCGAGCGGAAGAAGAAAACCGCACAGTAGAGTCGTTGGGACAGCAACCCAAAGAGATATATCAGTCCACAGTACCGCTCCCAGAACGCCTGGCGCCGGAAGAAGACAGGCAAGGCGATAACGAGGGCTGCCGAATTTCAACCCGAAAACTTCCATGGCAACGAAGCCGCAGCAAATCATCTGCAAAATAATGGAAGAAAGCGCCATTCCCAAAATTCCAAGGTTGAAGACTAAGCGGCCAACAACCGGCCCAATGGATCCTGACAAAATTTTAGAGGCTTCAACCGGACTCAGTCGCATACCCGAGAACTCTGTGCCTCCGTAATAAAAAGTATTGGCGGTGGCAATTACCATCAAACTGGTAGCAAGAAAGTAAGGCAAAAACATACCAGCGAAAAGGTCAAAGCGGGCGAGACGGCGATGTGCCCTACCCCAACCCCGCGCAAGGAGAGAATAGGGGTAGAGAAAGAGCATGTTGGCACCCACAGCTGCCGCTAATCCTCCCACAACCACAGTAAGCGCTGATACCTCAGACGTCCCCGTCGGCAATGATGGAACAAAGCCTGCAACTAGCGCTAGAGGATCACGGATTCCGGTTTGAAAAACGACAAGCCCAAAGCACCCAACAATCCCCCAGACCAGAATCTTTAAGGACAATTCAAACCAAGCCAGAAGGCGAGGGGTGCGGCCGTAGGCGAAAGTCCACGCAATCGCAACAGCCAAAATAATTGCGCCACAAATCCAGCGAGGAATATTAAGCCCAGCAGCTAGGCCCATATCCTCCAACACTACCGCACCAAGCGAATATTGAGCAAAATGCCAAATGATGGATGAGAAAACTGCTCCGCCTGCGAATGCCCAGGCGAAAACTGGGCCCGCATGCTGCTGCATTGCCAAAAAGGGTCGCTTGCCCGTAGAAAGGGTTTGGTGGGCTACAGCGGAAAAAATCACCATCCCTAGAAGCATCGATACCGGAGCTACCCAAATCAAGCCATACCCAAAGGCGGCACCAGCAAAAAGCATGGTCGCAGCAGTTCCGCCTCCCAAAGTAAGAGCGCTCTGCAGATAACCTGGGCCCCCTTTTCGGAAAAATGAAAACCATCGACTCCAGGTGGGCCGCGTTTCTTGGTATTCGAGCCAAGCAACTTCCTTAGAAATCGACACCGGGTCAGGTGGAGCAGCATTAGGCAGCCCTTCAAAGGCATGGGGATCAGGTCGACTCAGTTTTTTCGCGGACGTAAAGCCCGGATTCTTTTGGCTTCAGGAAGGCCTCGATAGTGAGGATCAAGGGGATAGCAGCCGCTGGGCATACCGTTTCGCGGACCAGTTGTGCAATCAGAGAAAGTACGGCAAACCTGTTTTTTCCGCAACGGACGACCTGCCAAGATATCTGTCGGCAGTTCCGGATAAGACAAAACCATCCGCCCCAATCCCACGAAATCAACGTGGCCTTCGCGGATTTCATTCTGGGCAACATGAGGCAACCAATCTTGCAAATAGGAGTAACCAGAACCCACAAAAATCATGTGCGGGAACTCCTCCTTGCATGCTCGAGCTGCCAACAGATGCGCTGCCACTGACTCCAGAGGGTCTACAGGCGGCTGGTAGCCGTCACTGGGAGGGAAAGCGGCGGGCCTCTGCGCGTGAGGGCAGTAATACGGAGAACCCACCGTCAGATTAATCAGAGATATCCCCATCTTCTCAAGAAGAGAAATGAAACGGAATGGCTCAGCGAAATCAGGCTGGAGAGGATTATCCGGATTAAGGCCAAAAGCTGCTTCATAAGGGAGATTCTTTTCCAAGCCGTCGGGCTCTCCTCTACCTTCCTCTCCAGAAGAGAAAGGGAACAAGTCCGTCACTGAAAGACGAACTCCGATTTCGATGGCCGGGGCCGCTTCCCTCACAGCCGCAACTATCTCGCGAAATAGTCGCGTTCTCCCTTCAAAGTCTCCTCCCCAAGGCCCGGGTCGGGATCGCGCCGAGAGAAATTCATGGAGAAGATAACCATGACAACATTTGACATCTACAAATCCAAATCCAGCTTCTGCGGCAAGAAGAGCAGCAGCCGCGTATTTCCCAGGGAGAGCTGCGATTTCTTCATCAGTCAATATTGCCTCATCAGATTGGACACCAGCTCTCTCATCAAGAGTGGGGTGTCGATAAGCAATCCGAGGGGATGCCCCTGCTTTGGTTGGACTTGACCATCGGCCTGAATGGGTCAATTGGAGACCTGCAAAAAAATCTTGCTGCTCTACCCCTGCCTCTTCCCGACCAATGCAGAGCTCCTTGAGCAGTCCCTTGAGACCATCACCAGCAGAGGCGCTACTCCCCTGATGTAGTTGATTAGGGTTCGCTCGGCCCTCGGGGACTACGGCAAAAGCTTCTCCACCCCAAATTAAAGAAGCCCCACTTAAGCCAAATCGCCGCCAGCGACGTAATGTCGCTTCTGATGGAAGACCCTCATGGGTACCATCCCATCCCTCCATCGGGTGAATGGCGAAGCGGTTTCTAAGAGTTTTATTGCCAATCTGGATTGACTGCCCCATAGGCCCAGTCTTATCAAGCAAATCAGCGTCACACCCCAAAGCCGGGTCTATGTCTTTCAGACGAGCATCGAAATCCACAGCATCGGCAAAAGAAGCGGGCAGGCGAAAATCTTTCATGGGGCTACAGCACAACCGAATCCGGAGCAATGTAACGAGGCAATGTCCAGCCTGCCTCGGTTCACATTTAATGCGACAACGCTCTTCTCTTTTTGGTAAATATCTGGATGATGCAGAAGAGCCTCTGCTGACACGGAAGAGGGTAAATGATCAAGGCCTCGAAAATAATGGTGACCATTGCGCTCGACATGGGGAATATTGAGAGTCGCCATAAGCGCTAAATCCTGCTGTAGTGCCCGAATCGGAAGATTTGTCAAATCCTCGCCCGATTGGAATAAGCCCCCACCTCTGGATTGACACAGCCCAAAATTGAGCAGTGCACGGAAAATCCCTTTACACGCTTTCACCGATATCCCCCGATAACCAACAGCTACCGCTGCCGGAAAAGCCCAAAAATCAAAGTCTGCTTCATCCACGAGTAGCGGGCTAAAAGCTTCCACTCGAGCAATGTCTCGATGTGCATCCGGATTAAAGGTTTGCTCCCGCATGAGAGGTTGTTCAATAAACAAAAGCCCAGAAAGGAATTCTTTGCCCTCAGGGGAATCCGCCAAACTCTCCAATAGATTCGCAAGCGGCACAAGACTCTCAAATTGTTCATTTCCATCAAAGGTGAAACGCGGCTTCCCTTGAACTTCGGATTTGAAAATTGCGGCAATTGACTTAAGTCGAGCCAAATCCTCGCTTTCATCCCCCGACAATTTAATCTTGAAGTGATTTAGCCCATAATGACGAATATCTTCCACTAGCGAGCTCGGGAAACCATCGTGGAAGGCTTCATCCTGTTTACACCGCAGTGCATCTAGGAGGCCCACTGTATGTCGAATTTTGATTGAGGTGGCCGGCGCCGGGCTCAATGTCTTGCCCAAATCCCAACCTGAAAGTTCAGGATGAATCGATTCAGGAGAAAAGCCAAAGAGGTTACTCCGCAAAGCGTCATGAAAGGAAACCGCATGCTGTCGACAAACAGCGTCGATTAACGCCCTTTCCAAGAGGGCGACTCCGAATCCCCGCACTAAGAGGTCAGGAGCTTCACGGGGTTGACTCTCAACTCTAGTCCGATGCACTTCACGCCAAATGCTAAAAACAGAAGCCGAATCGAGATTCTCTGCACACTCAAAGGCTAATGCGGCACTGGCAGCAAGGGCCTCGGAGTCCTCTTGTGGGGTTTTCTCCGGATCCTTCTCAAACCACTTAGGAATAAGAAGATCTGAAGACGCCCCCCTGGAAACAGCGCCGTCCTCGCTGGTGACTGTCACTGTCGCCGTAGCGTATGGCGCAGTCGTCAAAGTGTGAGCACCAAAGCGAAACGGAATCCGGGTATGACAAGAGACGAGATTTAATTCCGTTTCTCTAATTTTGAATCGAGGAGGGCGGGTCACTTCTTGTCCAGCGGTGCCAACGAAAGGAGAGCATCCAAATCGTCTAGCTTAAAGCGTACCGAAAGAATCCATGGAGACTGCCCCTCTGTCCAATGCCCATAAGTGGTGCAAACAAAAGTGCCATCCGGGAGAATCTCTACACCCGGATATGCGCAGTCCCAGCGATGCTTGTTGTCCTTGAGTCGAATTCGGTATTGGCCCTCGCGCCCATCCACGATGTCTTCAAAACTACCAACCCAGCCCACCCAATCGCCTTGAGTAATAGATTCCCGAGTAGTATCCCGAAAACTGATGAACAGTCGACCATCAGGAGCATATTGAGCTGTGTGGCGGTCTCCGGTTAGGGCAGCGGGAAGTTGACGGGGCTGAGACCAAGCTTCCCCCTCGTCATCCGAAAACATCACAAAACCATTGTATTTCCTGCTGTTTTCACGGAAAAGCACTGCCAGCTGGCTCCCGTCAGGAGAACGAATAATGCCTGGCTCACATAAATGGGCCTTCGGATGGGAAGCGACCGTGCGAGGCGTTCCCCAAGTCATTCCTCCGTCCTCGGACCATATCTGATAAACGTGGAAAGGGTGACCATCCTGGGTAGTGTATTTGGACGGCGTAAATCGGCCGTCGTCGTGAAACAGTGCAAAATATCGACCATCGACTGTCCTTTCCATATCCGCACAGGAAACAATGCCTCCGTAGTCGCCAATGGGCTCCAGTTCGGACCAAGTTTTCCCATCATCCTCTGAATAAGCCCGCTTTATGGTTCTAAGGCCCGAAAAGAGGATGAACCGCCTCTTGCCTTGCCTGTCAATGGTGCGGTAGAGAGTCGGGACCTCCTCTGAATGCGCCCATGATTTCGGCGTCGGCAAACGGTCTGACCAAGTTTCCCCCCCATCGTCACTGCGCTTCATCACGATGGCACCCTTCCCATGACCTTTCGGATAAACAGCAAAAATAGTTTTTCCATCCTCGAGCATTGCCGTGGTTACATGCCCCAAATACTGGCCCTCTTCTCGATCTACTTCAACATGCCTGAAAAATTCAGAATCTATATCAATAACCGGAATGGAATAACCCGGGAGCCCCGGATCCTGAACAGAAAAAATGAAAACGGACAAGAAAACAAACATCATTAGATCAAGCTGGAGGCTCTGCTCCCACAAAGTCGGAACAATCAGGATTTGGGATTAATAAACTCGCTAACCACCCCACAGTAACGCAGGTCCCCATCCCCACGAAAGCAAACCAAAAAGTATGCAACTCGGTCGCCATGGATGCCCAGCCCAAGGCGAGGGCTGACACGAACGCTCCCACAAGGACTCCCGCAGCATGAGCTCGATGAGTAAAGAGGCCCAATAGAAATACCCCCGCAAGGCCTGAAGACAGGAGGCCCAAGGACTTTAAGAAAAACAAAAAGAGAGAGCGCACATCCCAAGTGGAAAAGAGAAGAGCGCAACCTGTACCAAAAAAGCCCGCCACCATTGTCCATTTGCGCGCAAGTTTCAGAACCTCGGAATCTTCGCGCAGTTTCCCAAATCGGCGATGAAAGTCGTTGACTACTACCGTTCCGATGCTGTGCATTGAGGAATCCAAGGATGACATCGTCGCGGCAAAGAGGCCGGCTATTACTAACCCCGTCAAACCTACCGGCATTTCAGCGCCGATAAAGAGTGGGAATATCCCATCGTTAGGCATTCCCACAAGGAGCTTTTCCGGTTGAGCCTTGTAAAAGGCATAAAGACATGCCCCAAGAATCGGAAATAAAATCCCAGCAGGTATGGAAAGCCACCCGTTTAACCAAACCCCCCGGGCAGCGGCCTTCTCATTTGGAGTACTCATGTATCGCTGAACAATCGCTTGGTCAGTGGCATATGGTGGAATCATCAGGAAAATGGAGCCCAGCAGAAGCGACCAACTAGCGGTTTCTGTCCAAGCAAAACGGCCATCCCAAAGAACAAATTTAGAATCTTTCTGGGCAAGATCCCAAAGGGGACCAACACCACCTGCTCCGCTAATGGCGATTCCCAATGCCACCAGAACGCCTCCAACCAAGACAAAAACCTGAAGGACATCGGTCCAGACAACAGCTTCCATTCCCCCCAAAGTTGTGTATAGAGTCGCTAAAACTCCAATGGAAAGAATGCAGATGCGAATATCAAATCCCGTAACCGTTGCTAGGGCTAGCGAGGGGAGGAAAACTACGACACCCGTCCGAGCTAATTGGGCAATGAGAAAAGCACAACATCCAAACATCCTCACGGCAAGAGAAAATCGACGCTCCAGATATTCGTAGGCAGTAGCAAGAGAAAGGCGCCTGAACATTGGCAAGAATCCATAGACAATCAATGGCGCCACAAGAAGTATTGAAATCCAGGTCGGGATATAACGCAAGTCCGTGGCGTAGGCCAACGCTGGGGTCGCCAGAAATGTAATCGCCGAAAGTTGCGTGCCAAAAATTGACAACCCTGCCGCCCATCCCGGAACCCGCCGTCCAGCTAAGAAGAAATCTTGGCTACCACGAGTTCGCCGCGCAAAATAAATCCCCATGCCTACTAAAAGAGTCAAGTAGAGGACAAGGATTAGAAGATCAACAGATGTCAGAGCACCTCTACCCTTAATCATTTCTGCACGATGGAAAAGTGAAGTACGAATCCCGGGCCGAATTTCTTCAGAAATCAGAATTAGACTTCCATTCCACTGAATCAAAGGTCCAGCAACCATCCCCCTTGGCATTGCACCACTCTGGGCCCAAGTATCGGTAATGGTGTGGTAAGCAAAAACTTCAGACGGATACTCCGAATTGTTTTGCTGGGGAAGGTCTCCCAAAGGACCTCCTCCTCCAGAAAAAAGAAGGATATGCGATTGCCCTATTGAGTGAATTCCAGCCGCCGATTTTGGAAGAGGGGAACTGGCAAGAGCACGCCACCCTTCACCGGGGAGAAAAACCCATGCGTCTGAAAGAACACCTTTTTCTGGATGTTCCCCGCCAAAGACAAAAAACCCTTCTCTGCCGTCGCCAAGCGTTTGGACTGCAGCGGAGGCTTTAATGCGAGGCCCTCCGGGGCACAAAGGTTCCCGCTTCCAACCGGTCTCGGGCTGAGCAAGATTGAAAGACCAGAACTCATCAATCAACGCGGCAGGCGGAGAATCCAGCTGGCCCGGAAGGACAAAAACAGTGGTCCCAATTTTCCCTGAACAGTGAAATGAGGAGGGTTTCGGCAAGGGGGGAAAATCCTCAAAGGAAAGGACTTCACCATCCCAGAGGAGTTGGAAGACTGAAGACAAGCTTCCCTTCGAGTTATTTCCCCCAAGTACAAGAAAACCGTCACCCCATGGAAGAGAACTCCCGTGCGCCAAAGGAAAGGGCAATGTCCCGACGCTTTCCCACTCCCCTTCCAAACCATTCAGACCCCATACCTGATCGGTCCACACTGGATTGGCACCCTCTCTGGGCATCGCGTTAGAGGAATCGGCACCGCCAGCAATAAGAAGCGACTGATCGGGCCCTGAAACCCCTGCAAATATTCCCGCCAATCCGCGGTTACCCTCGAGAGAAGCTAGGCTTGACCATTCAAGTTGATTTTGCTGGAGAAATGCAAGGGCAAGAACGAAACTCAACCGAAAAGCCTCATCCTTGAAGAAGAGAAGCGGCGGCTACATCAATTAGCCAAGTAACCGATGGATGCTTTTGCAAGAAAGAGGCCGGACAATCGGCTGACGGTGGAACCTTTAAGGCTCGCTGAACGGCTTTACTTTTGTCCGCACCAGTTGCGACAAAAAGAATCTCTTTCGCTTCCAAAATGTCCGCAATCCCAAGAGTAAGAGCCTCGTTGTAGTTAACTCCATCGGGCATCCGAGCCAGAGTTTCTGGCGCAAGATTAACTTTCCTCGCGCGAGAGTCCACTTCAGAGCCTGGTTCATTAAAAGCCAAATGCCCGTTCACTCCCACCC
>DNPI01000100.1 GCA_003501525.1 Planctomycetota bacterium | reverse complement strand
GACTCGACCGTCATCGAGTCGCATACGAGGTCCATAGGTATTGAATATTCGCACGATGCGAGTATCGAGACCATGGTGGCGGTGGTAGGCCATTGTTAACGCTTCAGAGAAACGCTTTCCCTCGTCGTAACATCCACGTGGGCCGACAGGGTTGACGTTTCCCCAGTAGTCTTCCGGCTGAGGATGAACTAGTGGATCGCCATAGCACTCAGAAGTCGAAGCCAAGAAGAACTTCGCCTTCTTAGCCAGCGCAAGACCAAGGGCGTTATGAGTGCCCAACGAGCCAACTTTCAATGTTTGAATGGGGATTTGAAGATAATCAATCGGGGATGCTGGACATGCAAAATGAAAAATTCCATCCAAGTCTCCATTCACATCAAGACGCAGCGTCACATCCTGTTCGATATAAGTGAAAGCGGTATTTCCCGCGAGGTGTTCAAGATTGGCCGTATCTCCTGTCACGAGGTTGTCCATGCCAAGGACGTCCCAGCCTTCGGCGAGAAGTCTGTCGCAGAGGTGGGAACCAAGAAACCCCGCTGCTCCGGTTACAAGCGCACGCTTCGCCGTCATTGAATTGAAAAGTGTTCCATGAAACCGGTGTCAAAATTACCACTTGCAAACTCTGCATTTGCCAATATGGAGCGATGGAGATTTGTAGTTGTTGCTATTCCTGGCCCTTCTATCTGCATTTCAGCAAGCGCGCGATCGGCTCGCCTCAGAGCTTGCTCACGGTCATCGCCATGTACGATTAGTTTGGCCACCATCGAATCATAATATTGTGGAATCGTATACCCGGCCTCTACGTGAGAGTCGACGCGCACGCCCGGGCCACCGGGCAGGAACAACTTCTCAATTTTTCCCGGGGCCGGCGCAAAGCCACGAGAAGGGTCTTCGGCGTTAATCCGAAATTCAATCGCATGCCCACGAAGCGCCACATCGTCCTGCTGAAAACTGATTTCTTCGCCTGAAGCGATGCGCAATTGCCAGCGCACCAAATCTTCGCCGGTTACAGCCTCCGTCACACAGTGCTCCACCTGAATTCGGGCATTGAGCTCAATGAAATAGAAATTCCCGTTGGCGTCCAGGAGAAACTCAACGGTCCCGGCATTCTCGTATTTCGCCGCGCGCGCGAAGGCGACAGCAGCCTCCCCCATTGCCTGACGCAGTTCGCCGTCCAGGGCTGGAGAAGGAGATTCTTCGATAAGCTTTTGATGTCGCCTTTGGATTGAACAATCGCGCTCTCCTAGGTGGACAATCTTCCCTGCGCCGTCAGCCAATATCTGAACCTCAACGTGACGAGGATTTCGGACGAACTTCTCGAGGTAAACATCCCCATTTTGAAAAGCTGCTTCGGCTTCTTTGCTGGCCTGAACAAAGCCCGAGCGCAGGGAGGCTTCATTGCTCGCCAAGCGCATACCCCTCCCTCCTCCTCCGGCCGTTGCTTTAATCATGACGGGATAGCCAATTTCTGTGGCAATGCGCGCGGCGTCATCCTCGTTCGCGACAAGTCCATCCGACCCAGGGACTGCGGGAACGCCAGCCGAAAGCGCCAGCTCCTTGGCCCTAGCTTTATCCCCGCAGTTTTCTATAACACTCGCCGAGGGGCCGATGAAATTGATATTGCACTCTTCGCAAACCGAGGCAAAGTGTGAATTCTCAGCAAGGAATCCGTAACCCGGGTGAATTGCTTCCACGTCGGCAACTTCGGCAGCCGCGATAATGCGCGAAATGTCTAGGTAGGACTTTGAGCTCTCAGGGGGCCCGATGCAAATGGCGTCATCAGCATGCCGAAGCCAAGAGCCAGAGCGGTCAGCTTCAGAGAAAACCGCAACCGCTTCCACTCCAAGGTCATGGCACGCGCGAATAATTCTTAGCGCAATTTCTCCGCGGTTCGCTACAAGGATGCGCTTGAACATTGGCTAGGAGGTCTTCAGTCGGAACATGGGCTGGTCAAATTCGACCGAATCGCCATCTTCCAGCAAAATTTCAAGGACTGTGCCTGAACATTCAGCCTTTATCTCGTTGAAAACTTTCATTGCCTCTATCAGACACAGGACTGTGTCATCGCCAACGACATCCCCAGCAGAAACAAACAAGTCCGCGTCAGGGCTGGAACGCCGGTAGAACGTTCCCACCATTGGAGACTTAAGCACATAAACGCCCTCCTCTTCCTCCGGGGGAGAAGCCGGTGCCGCTGCGGTCATTTCCGACGGCACGGGAGCCAGTGGGGCGGCCGCGCCGGCTTGGCGGGATAAGCGCACGACTGCCCCGTCGTGCTCATGGTGAAGCTCGGTCAGCCCATGTTCATCCATAACCGTGATGAGTTTCTTGATGAGATCTAAATCCATGGTTTGTCAGTACCCCCTATCGGAGTACGCCTATTTTGCCTCCCAGTCAGCTGTTTTGCCCCCAGTTTTTTTAAGTAGTTGCACCTTTTCAATAACTGTGCCCTTGTCCAGAGCTTTGGACATGTCGTAAAGCGTTAAGGCGGCAATAGTTACACCAGCTAGCGCTTCCATTTCAACTCCGGTCCTTCCGTGGCATTCGACAGTGCATCTCACCTGAAAAGCGGGTGTTTGGTCTTCCGCGGGGACGATTTCCACCTCAATCGAGTCCAAAGCAAGAGGGTGGCAAAGCGGCACAAGGTCAGCGGTTTTCTTGGCACCTTGTATTCCCGCAATGCGAGCTGTTTCAACGAGGCCACCCTTAGGCCCCTTGCCACTCGATAACACCTCCCAAGATTCAGGCGAGAATCGAACCAGAGCTTGTGCGCACGCAGTGCGAGCAGTCGGTGTCTTTTTCCCAACGTTTACCATCTTCGCCTGCCCCGCCTCGTCGAGATGGGATATTTCCGTAGATCGAGATTGATTAGTAGACATACGTCCTCGTACTGCGAATGATAGCCTTGACCGCTGATGATTATCCCCTCCCTACTCCTCATTCTGCAAGACGCTTCTTTGCGTACCTTGCCTGCCAGCGAGGACCTTGCTGAATTTTCAGGACTAGAGATAACCAGAATGGCCGACGAGTGGGAACTGGGGGACTCACAGCTTTGGCGGGAGCGTCTGCAGGAAAGCCTCGGCGACAGTGCACGCTTGGATCTCTTTGCCGCCAGGCTACTTGCCCGTAGCGGGTCCGCAATTGCGGCTTCGGAGCTCATTGATTTGCTGAGAAGTACGTCGCCCGAGACGGACCATGGCTTGCAAGAAGCCGCCCTCGCAACCGTTGGGTTACCCGTGTTTGCCTTAAACGAGGAAGCGCAGAAAGCGTTGGCCCGCATCCTTAGCGGCGATGGCGAATTGTCGCCGAGCACGGCAGCCAACCCCGCCCATGGCTACGAATTCCTTGCAGAAGTAGCAGTCACCCTTCACCAGATAGGAGATGGACCCCACAGGCGAACGGCTCTAAGGCGATTGAGGACGATGTCCGCCACAGAAAGCAGAGAGGGGCGAGAAGCCGGTGCATTGGCTCTGGCCCAAACAGGAAGTGTGCTGAGCGCTCAGGCGACGGAAATCCTAGAAACTATTGCCGCGGAGCCCGGGGTTCGTGGCCGCTTGGCATCAAGCCTACTTGAGCAACAAGAGCAGCAAATGCGGTATCGCGCGAAATTGCGTGCTTTGGAGGACCTATACCAAAGCGAGGGCGAGGCTGAAGGACTCGAAGTCCTAGAGGAAGTTCTCGCCTCTGTTTCCCTTCGCCATATGGAGGGCGATCGTTTCACCCAAGAAGAGCTTGTTTCCGCCGCCGCCGATGGCCTTTTACGCCGCTTAGACCCCTATTCGAACTTCCTTACTGCTGAAGAAGTAAAAGAGTTCATGTTCGACATACACCCCGAATACGGAGGCATTGGAGCTTACGTCAACACTGTGGATGGTTTTTTCACAATCGTTCGCCCTATCTATTCAGGCCCAGCTTTCGAAGTCGGCCTACGGACTGGGGACAGAATCCTTTCCGTAGAGGGATGGAGCACCATTGAGCAATCAAATGACGAAATCATTCGTCGCCTTAAAGGGCCACCGGGCACAGATGTAACAGCAGAGATATTCCGAAAGGGCTGGTCCGCGCCACGCGAGATTCAAATCCCGCGACGCAAGATTGCGCTACCTATCCTTCAGCAGGAAATGCTTCCCGGGGGAGTCCTCTATCTAGAACTTGTAAGTTTCAGCGAGGATTGTGGCGCCCGGATTCAGCGGGCAATATCGGAAGCCCAGGCGACAGGCAGACTCGAGGGTGTCGTTCTTGACCTTCGAAACAATCCCGGTGGGCTCCTGCACGAGGCCGTACAGGTTTGTGACGTTTTTCTCAAAAAAGGGGAAACGGTCGTCGTTACTCGCTCGCGTGACGAGGGCGAGGAGGTGCACAAAACCGTTGCCCCCCCGGCGGTCGACAAAAATCTTCCTATGGTAATTCTGGTTAATCGCCATAGCGCTTCAGCTTCGGAGATCGTTTCAGGAGCACTTTCTATCCACGGGAGAGCAATTACCGTGGGAGAACGCACCCACGGGAAAGGCTCAGTTCAAAATCTTGTCCGGCTAAAAGGAGTCCGGGATGAGAGGTGGGCCGACGAAAACCGAAACGGGATGTGGGACGAATGGGAGCGCTACGAAGATCGCAACAACAACGGCGTCTACGACTTCGCGCCACGTGTCAAGCTCACCATTGCCTACTACTTCCTTCCAGATGGCTCCTCTATCCACACCCAAAGGGACCACGAGGGCAAAGTCATCGAAGATGGAGGGGTTGAGCCGAACGTTACCGTGAACGTTCCCTCCTTCCCGCCTGCCACGCTGAGGGAACTTGATCGCTTGGTCGGCGCAGATGTTTTTCGTGACTACGCGAGCGGGATACTTGCGAGCGACCCGGACCTAGCAGTTGAGCTTGCTGAATACGACGCGCTGGACGAAGCCCTTTATCCGGGTTTCGAGGAGTTCTTTTCTGGTCTCGAAACAATTTTATTGCCCAAAGATGTTCGCAGCTGGATTCGCCTGCGCTTGCGCGAATCAGTCGCAGACTCCCGAGGGCGAGGATTCCCAGGCAACGGGTTTCAAGGTGATTACCAAGAAGACACTCAATTGGCGGAAGCTATTCGGCAGGTTCTGCGTTTAGCGGGGCGGGACGTGGCAATGGTAAAGGAGTATGCCGTTGCACTGCCGGCCCGACCGGACTCTTCAAAGGAAGGGTAATTCCTTCATGCGAGAACAGCCAGCAGACCATTACGGCCAGCTGCTTCACCATCCCGCC
>DNPI01000088.1 GCA_003501525.1 Planctomycetota bacterium | reverse complement strand
GAGGGACTTGAACCCCCGACCCCCTCGGTGTAAACGAGGTGCTCTAGCCAACTGAGCTAATCGCCCTTTCTTTAATCCCGGTGAACCGAAACGGCTCAATCGGACCTCCCATTTTACGGTGTCTCTCCCCGAAGGAGGAGCGATAGCGATTTTTCGTTTATCACTTCAACACCACAAGTCTGGGCTTTCTTCAGTTTGGACCCAGGATTATCGCCAGCAACCAAGAAAGAAGTCTTCTTTGAGACTGTCCCTGTTACTTTTCCACCGGCGTTTTCAATTTCTTCTTTTGCCGCACTCCGAGATTTTGCAAGAGTACCGGTTAAGACAAAGGTAAAGCCCTCGAGATATCCACCCGAGGCCAGCGCCTCGATTGGCCTTGGCTTTACTCCCGCGGCCTCCATTTTTTTCAGGACATCCAAGTTTCGTTTTTCTCTAAAAAACGAAATCAAAGAAGCCGCAACTTCCGGACCAACGCCTTCCACCGCAGTAAAAGCATCTTCCGCATTCCCAGCATCCGCAGCAATGCGCATTCCATCAAGAGTCGAGAACGAAAGACAAAGGGCACGAGCTGTTTCAGGCCCAATGCCAGGGATGCCTAAGGCAAACAAAAATCGAGGCCACTCTGCTGTTTTCGCCATTTCAATCTGCTCTTTTAGCGATTCTGCTGATTTAACTCCCCACCCATCAAGCGCAGCAACAGCATCCCAATCAAGGGTAAAGAGCGTGTCCAAACTAGAAAGAAGCCCTTTCTCGCTAAATAAATCAATCGCTTTTTCTCCCATACCCTCAATCCGAAGAGCACCACGCGAAGCAAAATGTTGCAGCCGCCGGCGCGCCTGCGCCGGACAATCCACATTCGGGCAAAAAACAATCTCTCCTTTCCCCGCAACCGCAGCGGAACATGTTGGACAAGTTTGAGGCCAGCAGAAAGGCTTTTCATTACCCTCTCTTCTCTCCAACACAGGACCTAAAACTTGGGGTATTACATCACCCGCTCGGCGAACTACAACGACATCACCAATCCGCACATCTATATCCCGCATGTTCCGCTCGTTGTGTAATGTCGCATGTTTAACTACCACGCCTCCGATATTTACAGGCTCTAAATGAGCCCTAGGAGTCAGGCGTCCAGTGCGACCGACTTGAATTTCGATATCCAACAAACGGGTGATTTCTTCGCGCGGTGCAAACTTGAGCGCGCACGCCCAACGTGGAGTTCTAGCGCGACTACCAAGAACATCCCGCAAGCTCTTCTGATCGACCTTGGCGACCACACCATCCATTTCAAAATCTTCGGTGCCTCTACGCGCTTCCATATTTGCATGAAACGATTCCACTCCGACAGGTCCATCAACCACCTCTAACCAAGGGCTCACAGGAAACCCCCAATCAGCCAAAGCTGAGATTGCTCCCTGGTGAGTAGAAGGTTCTGGCACACCTTCCAATCTCGCCATCTCATACGCAAAAATTCGAAGACCTCGCTTAGCGACCGGAGAAGGGTCTAAACGCTTCAGCGTCCCAGCAGTAGCATTTCGTGGATTAGCAAAAGGTTTTTCACCCTCCCCTATTAATTGGGCATTGAGTGAATCGAAAGCTGATATAGGCATCAAGATTTCTCCTCGTATTTCCAATAAAAGCGGAGCATCGCCGCGCAACCGAAGTGGCACCCCGCCGACAGCCCGAATATTCGCTGTTATCTCCTCGCCAACCGCACCATCTCCACGCGAAACGGCACGCACAAGAAGCCCTTTCTCGTAAATCAAACTCGCAGAAACACCATCCCATTTCGGTTCGCAAACATAGCGAGGAGGGTCCCCTCCCTCCCCATCAAGCGCTTTCAACACCCTTGTGTGAAACGCTTCTACCTCTTCGACTGAGAACAAACTCTCAAGAGAAATCATTGGGACAGCATGTTCAACTCGGTCAAATTTACTCCCCTCGGGAAGAGGAGAGCCAACTCTCTGCGTCGGAGAATCAGGCCTGATCCAATCCGGATGTTTCTCTTCGACAGCCTTTAGCTTGGTAAAGAGACGGTCGTATTCAGCGTCCGGAATCTTCGATTGCCCTAAAACATAATAGGCATAATCGAAATCAGCCATATCCCGGATGAGGCTGATATACGTATCTTTTTCATCCAACTGGTTCACGAAATTTCACTCTCCAGGAGCAATTCCTCCAGGGATTTTTCCACCCTGTCACCATTACCTGTAGAAAAGATTATGGCTAAGCCCGGGACAGCCATTTCCTTAAGGCGTAAAAGAGTAACTGTAGGGATCTGAGGCTGTTGCCCTGCCGTTGGAGAATAAAACCCAATACGGGCAACCCTGCGCATACCTTCCACGCAACCTGTCGCAATACCATTGGAAATAGGATCAATGTCAGCAGAGGAATCCTCAAACTCCAACAGGCAACCTAAGAAAACTCTGCCGTCATCAGCCTTGATAGTGCAACCAGCAATAGGACCCCTAAGGACCCTTGATGGCCCTGCAGCTTGTTCGGCAACAGCAACGAGGTTTCGGTCGTCCATTAAGTACCAGGATACTCCCTCCTAGGTCAGTCTTTGTTTGCCCCATAGCCGACTTTGCTTCACAATCGCAATCCATGGGAATCCCGAACCCCCTTCACTTTTCGATTCAACACCAAGGAGGCTTTACAGACAGCATTGACGCTGGAGCAGGGATTCTCGTCCAGTGGCTAGCAAGTATTTTCTTCCTAGATGTCTGGCCAGGCGACGCAGAAATCCCAATGGTGGTTGCTTGGCTCGTCGTAGGAGCGATTTTCTTTACCCTGAAGATGG
>DNPI01000069.1 GCA_003501525.1 Planctomycetota bacterium | reverse complement strand
CAACGGACTCGTTCACCACTTCTAGGATTTAGCGGGCTGCGAAATCCTCGAAAAGGCGATTTAAAGTTTTTGGGGTCGGGGCTCCGGAGAAGAACATCATGCGATAACGGAAGCGGATAGATTTCCCAGGTTCAATTCGCGTTTCTGTTGTGCTTCTCGCTTTACCCTCGAAATCGCTTACCCCAAAAGGGTTAGCGGCTACCAAGCCGTAAGTCCTTGCATGCCAATAGGTTGGGTGGCGAAGGTTGGAAGGATGGTCCATTACGACAATGGCAGAGGGGCCAGTGGGGAGTTCCCCCGAAGCTGCCACCCATTTAGCTCGTTTTCCCCACACCTCTTTTGCTTTTCGGCCCTCGGAATCAATGAGTTCGCCTCCCGCATCGGCCTTGATGGGCGCAGCTACCCGGATTGCCATTGTTCCCTCCTTTGTGTCCCCGAAAAGTAAACCTGATTCTCCTGCCACAAGGGTTAGGTCAAAATCTAGGCCGTGAAATCCTGAGCCAGTAAATGGTTCGATACGTCTGATCCCTCTGCAGATGGTTTCTCCTGATTCTCCAACCCAGGATTCTTGAAATTGCAGAATTCCCCGGCCATCCCCTTCTGTTGTTGCAATGGGGCCATCAAGCTGCACTTGAGCGGCTGGGTTATGCCAGAAATCGTTTCCGTTAGTGTCGCCATGGGCAAACCAAATGGATCGATGATGACTATGGTCTCTATTTTCTCCATCAACATTCGCGAAAGGAAAGCTGCGGGTCATTGCCCCACCGGCTGGATTGAGTACTGGCCAAAGAACTGGGTCGCGTCCGTCTAATCGAAGAGATGTAAATAGATTTTGGCCAACGCGAATGTCTACTTTCTTGTCGCTGACTTGGAAGTTAATGAAAGAGTTGCCTTGGTGATTAGGAAGTGCCTCATTTGGATCCAATTCGAATTGTTTGTTGATTTTTCGGATGGCATCGTCGAGGGGGATTTCTGCCCCTGGCACGAAACCGGGGACGGTGATGACTTGAACTACGGCCCCACCTACCCCTCTGTGGGCAACTCCGCGTGGCAGATAAACCAAATCGCCTTTCTTTAGCGGGATTTCTTTTAGTAGTTGCTTCGCCTCTTCCTTGGTCAACCTCGAGGGCTCGAGGATATCTTGAAGATTCTCTCCGACGATGAGCCGAGCTCCGGGTGGAGCTTCTTGTACCAGGTAAAATTCATCGAATCCTCCATTTACGGGATGGTAATGGGTAAAAGAATCTCGGATGCGAACCCGATGAGCATTAATTTGGTGGGATAGATAGGGTCCTTTGGAGGCTTGCCAGGTGAGAAGGATTCTTCGATATGCGTCTTCTTCAGCGGCGCATCCTCCAGGAGTGTCGGTAATTTTTCCATCCCAGTCAGGTCGAATGATGGCGGGAAGCTCTGGATCCAGTGGAGTAGGTAGGCCAAATATCAACAAGTCCGCTGGCGGGTCCAGGATGATTTTTTCGTCTTCAGGTGCGCGTAAAAGGTCACCGATTCCAAAAGGCGATGTCCATCGATTACCTTTGGCCGTTCCTTCGCCCGATTGGACAAAAACAACGGAGGGTTGCGAAACTTTAAGCGTGGAAACGCCCGTTTCCCAACTTAAGCGATATCCCGGGTTTGCAGATTCAAAGTGAGAGATGATTGAATCAGCGCTATTACTGCTCGCATTCAGATGTGCGACAGTGGCTCCCTGACAACCTATCAAAGTTGAGGTTAAAGCGAAGAAGGCGGTGGCTGCTCTCCACATACCACTAGGATAGGACGCCATGTCTTCTTCACGACCTACACGAAGAACCTTCCTCGGCGCTGGTGGTGCGGCTCTCTTGGGAATTACTCCTTTAGGGCGTGCTGCCCCTCGCTCACGAACAGTTATGGGGTCGGAGGAAGAAATTCGAATTGCAGTTGTTGGTATTCGAAGCCGAGGGCGCTCGCACATTGAAGGCTTTAGAAATCTGCCAAATGTACGTGTTGTAGCTTTATGCGATGTTGACGCGGGGATTCTTGCTCGTGAAGCTGCAAAGTTCGAGGAAAGAGGTGAAAAGATTCAATGTGTTGCTGATTTCCGCGAATTACTGAATCGGTCGGATATCGACGCGGTTTCCTTGGCAACGCCTAACCACTGGCATGCGCTACAGACAGTCTGGGCTTGTGAGTCAGGCCTTGACGTTTATGTCGAAAAACCTGTTTCTCATTCCTTCTTGGAAGGAGAATTGATGGTGAGAGCGGCTTCTCAGAACAACCGGATTGTGCAGACGGGTACTCAGAGCCGATCCAGTCAAGCGATTCAGGAAGCAATTGATTGGATGCATGCGGGCAACCTTGGTTCCATAAAGATAGCTCGCGGTTTTTGTTACAAGCCCCGCCAAAGCATTGGCAAGGTAAATGCCGCACAGGAGATCCCAGAAGGTATTAATTACAACCTTTGGACTGGTCCAGCTCCTCTTGTTCCTCTCCGGCGCAGGAATCTTCATTATGACTGGCATTGGGACTCTGCTACCGGGAATGGCGATTTAGGGAATCAGGGTGTGCATCAGGTTGATCTTTGCCGTTGGGCTCTTGGCGAAAAAGGTTTGCCCTCTGAGGTCCTTTCAATCGGTGGACGTATGGGTTACGACGATGATGGGAACACTCCTAATACGCAGCTTCTCTGGTGTCGTTACCCAACCGCTCCAATACTCTTTGAGGTTCGGGGCCTCCCTAAGAATCTAAAAGCGCAAAAGGAGGATTGGGGCGGAAGAATGGATCGTTATGAGGGGATTGGTATTGGAGTTATTGTGGAGTGCGAGCGGGGCAAGCTGCATTTGCCCAATTACAGTTCAGCTGAAGCATTTGATTCTGACGGTAATTCAATTCGGAAATGGAATGGCGCCCGAAATCATTTTGAGAATTTTGTGGCTGCTGTTCGTAGTGGTAATTCGAATGATTTATCGGCTGAAATTAAAGAGGGGCACCTATCTGCGGCGCCTTGCCACTTCGGTGCGATTTCCCACAGCCTCGGTCAGCAAGCGACTGCCGCTGAAATCCAGCGCTCAATTGCAGGCGTTTCCTACTTAGAAGATGCCTTTGCTCGCCTGACTCAGCATCTTCAATCGAATGAGATCGATATAAGTTCTTCTCTTCTGACTCTTGGTCGTAAGTTGACCGCCGGGGGAGAAAACGATTTAGCAGAAACGTTGGGTGCGGATTTGGCCCGCCCGAATCTGTTGTTTAGGCCAGGCCGGCAGCCTTTTCGTTTCCCAGGGACCTGAGCTTTACTCCGTCGAGCGTGTGAACACGAACTCTTTCTCTGAAGAGAGTTTGGCTTGAAAGGTATAGCCATCTTCATTGAATGCTTTCAAATCGGTAGTTTTGTTGCAGCGGTTTTTGATGATGAATCGGCTCATCATTCCACGAGCGCGTTTTGCGCAGAAGCTAATTACTCGATATTGATCGCCTTTTTTCTCTTTGAATACAGGGGTCAATACATGTCCATCCAGTAGTTCGCCTTTAGCTGCCTTGAAGTATTCATTTGAGGCCAGATTGATTACGACATTGTCGCCTTGGGCAGAGAGTTGCTGATTAATGGCTTCATTAATGCTTGTGCCCCAAAATTCATAGAGGTTCTTTCCTCGCGAATTTTGCCAACGAGTTCCCATTTCGAGTCGATAGGGCATTATCCAATCCAGAGGCCTTAGCAAGCCGTACAGACCGGAGAGGATGCGAAGGTGATCTTGCGCGAAACTCAAATCAGTACTCGAAAAACTCAAGGCATCCATCTTGGCAAAAACATCACCCTGAAAAGCAAATAGGCTTGGCGTTGCTTCTCCCTTTGTGCTTTCTGTTGTCCATGATTGGAATCGAGCATGATTGAGTTCGGAAAGCGCATCGCTTAGTCCCATCATTCCCGCTAAATCGGAAGGAGATTGGCGGCGTAATCCATCAACCAACTCTTCTGCCTCTGATAAAAAATCTGGCTTGGTGCACCTGAGATTGGCGGGGAAGTCAGCACCCAGTTTCTTTGCGGGGGAGAGGAGTATTAGCACAGGTGGATTTTATTAACGAGTTAACAATCTTTTCGCGGAATCATAGTTGAGTTCAGTGGTGTAAATAATCAGAATGAAGTCATGAGGAAAGAATCAATTGCATTTTTTGCGGCGGCGTCCCCCTTCTTTCTCC
>DNPI01000104.1 GCA_003501525.1 Planctomycetota bacterium | reverse complement strand
TCCGCCATTCTTTTCATTCTGGCTATTTTTGTCTTTATAGCGAGTCAAGGCTTTGGATTTTTAGCGGATAGGTTCGAATTCAGAGAGTTTTTTGCTTCTCCGCGGTGGACCCCTACATCTAACCACAACCCCACTTACGGTGCGCTCGCGCTGATAGCAGGGACGGCAAGCGTGACGGGCTTGGCCATGCTGATTGCGGTTCCTTTTTCGCTAGGCGCGGCGATTTATATCAGCGAATTTGCCAAGGGCAGAACGCGCGAGTCTTTGAAAGTGCTCGTTGAGCTTCTTGCGGCCATACCGTCGGTTGTTTGGGGTTTTATTGGGCTGACAATTATGAATCCTTTCATTATTGAGACGTTCAATGTCCCCGTTGGCCTTACCGTGCTTAATGCCGGAATAATTCTTGGGCTTATGGCTGCGCCGATTATGACGACGATTGCCGAGGATGCCCTGAAGGCAGTCCCCGATTCCTACAGAGAAGCGGCCGAGGCAATGGGCGCAAATCGGTGGCAGGTAGTGTCACGGGTTGTGTTGCCCGCGGCTCGCAACGGTTTGGTGGCGGCAGTTCTTCTTGGGGTTGGTCGGGGGTTTGGGGAAACAATGGCGGTTTTAATGGCTAGTGGGCACTCAATTAATCTTCCAACCAGCCCTTTTGATTCTGTGAGGGCTTTGACCGCGACCATTGCGGCCGAGTTGGGCGAAACCGCTCGAGGGTCTGAGCACTATCAGGCGTTATTTACGCTGGGAATATTTCTTTTCCTGGTGACATTTGTGATTAATTTATTGGCGGATCTCTTTGTTCGGCGGAAAAAGGTGGCCTAGGGATGTTTGAAGCCTCTTCGCGGGAGATTAGGGATCAGAAGCTGCAAGCAGCATGGAGACGGGCTTTTCTCTTTGTAACGATTTTGCTCATCCTGCCCGTTGGCGTGATTCTTTGGATTTTAGCAATGAAGGGTGGGCCGGCTTTGTCCTGGGCATTCTTTACGGATTGGCCCCGGGATGGAATGACTGCAGGGGGCATTTTCCCCGCCCTTATTGGCACGCTTTGGCTGGTGGGGGTCGCGCTTGTGGCCTCTGTCCCTGTTGGTGTGGCCGCCGCTGTTTACCTTAGCGAGTATGCACCAGACAACGCCCTTACGCGTCTTATCAACTTGGCGATTATCAATCTGGCGGGTGTCCCCTCAATTGTCCATGCGCTTTTTGGCGTGGGCGCCTTCGTCCTTTTTTTCAACATGGGGACGAGTATCTTGGCCGCCAGCCTCACCCTTGCGGTTATGACACTTCCAGTTGTTATCGTTTCAACGAGGGAATCCCTTCAGGCTGTTCCGAGGGCTTTTAGGGAAGCCTGCTGGAGTTTGGGTGCGACGCGGTGGCAAACCATCCGCCATGTCGTTTTGCCGAATTCAGGGAGCGGGATTTTGACGGGCATTATTCTGGAAGTTTCGCGGACAGTTGGCGAAACGGCCCCAATTATGTTTACGGGAGCCGCGTTCTTTTTACCCATATTGCCCTCAGGGGTTGGTGACCAGACCATGGCAATGTCTCTGCACCTTTTTGTGGTTGCGACACAGGTGCCTGGGGTTCCCGTGGAGCTTCCCTTTGGGGTGGCCCTTGTGCTCGTTGGAATGGTTTTGGCCCTAAATGCGATATCAATTGTTTTCCGAACAAGGCTGCGGCGGAGAAAGAAATGGTAGAGAGCTTTGTCTCCAAATTAGAGGTTAAGAATCTCGCGATTAGCTACCGGGGGGCTCCGGCGCTTAGTGCGGTGAACCTGAACCTTGCCCCCAATGAAATTTTGGGGATTATTGGCCCGGCCAATGCCGGAAAAACATCCTTTTTAAAAGCGCTAAATCGAATGGATGAAATGACCCCCGGGATGGAGGTCGAGGGCACAGTTCTCCTCGATGGCATGGACGTTCGGTCTTGGCGAAATCCCTATGCATTGCGGCGGAAGGTCGGCGTAGTTTTCCCCTTGCCCGTCGGTTTACCGCTTTCGATTAGGGACAATGTTACTTTTGCGCCTCGTATGGCCGGAGTAAGGTCAAACCAAGATCTGGATGGAATTGTTGAAAAATGTCTACGCCGGGCTGCGCTGTGGGATGAGGTTAAAGATCGCCTGGACTCTCTTGGCAGCCTCCTATCTGGTGGGCAACAGCAGCGCCTGACAATTGCACGCGCTCTTTCCCAAGACCCCGAAATATTGTTACTTGATGAATTTTCGATTGCGGTGGACCCCGTCACAACGATGCGCATTGAGGAGGTGCTTAAAGAGCTAAAGGAGGAAATGGCGATTATTTTGGTAACAAACCTAACCCAGCAAGCCCGACGGCTCGCCGACCGAACGGCATTCTTCTTGTCCGGGCAAATGGTCGAAGTTGGCGAAACCGAAGCGCTTTTCCAGGGAAAGGTAGAGGATCCCCGTACGCAGCAATATCTAGAGGGGAGCTTTGGATAGGGGCGCCATCTCGGTCCGGGATTTCAGTCTGTGGTATGGTAATTTTCAGGCTCTAGAGGATGTGAACCTTGAATCTGCCGCAGGGAAAATCACCTCACTTATTGGTCCCTCGGGTTGTGGGAAGTCGACTCTCTTGCGCTCAGTGAATCGAATCAACGAGCGACTTGGTTATGTTCGCACCTCTGGTGATATAAATGTTTTAGGGCACAACATCACCGCCCCTTCCGTTTCTAAAGTTCAGCTTGGTCGTCGTGTGGGGATGGTCTTCCAGCGCCCCAACCCCCTTCCGCTCTCTATTCGGGAAAACATTCTTTTCGGGTGGAAGCTTCATGCGAGGGGAGATGACGGCGTGGACATGGAAGCCGAAGTTGTCGAGAGAGCTTTGCAAGAAGTTTTGCTGTGGGATCGGGTTAAGGACCGGCTCAATGACGCAGCCATCAACCTTTCGCTCGAAGAGCAGCAGAAGCTCTGCATAGCACGATTGCTTCCAGTGAAACCGGATGTTCTGTTAATGGACGAGCCTTGCTCAGCCTTGGACCCGGTGGCGACAGAGGCTGTGGAATCGCTTCTCTGGGGGATGAGGGGTAAATACACAATTCTTCTTGTTACGCACAATATGGCCCAGGCTCGACGAGCAAGTGATGATTGCGCCTTTATGTTGATGGGCAAAATGGTTGAAGCGGGCCCTACGGCGGAAATGTTTGTTAGCCCTGTTAAGCAAGAAACGGCCGACTATATTGAAGGCCGTTACGGCTAGAGCCGAGTTTATTTCTCTCGAAGCACGACTTGCCACCCTTCAGGCGAAATCTCTGTGCTCCAGGGAAGGATGCCGATGCAGCCTTTTTCGAGGCTGAAGGCAAGGTCGCCTAGGCCTCTGGGCAATGTCGAGCGAGGGTGGGGAAGCGCGGCGCTTTCCGCCTCGTCTTGGCACTGGTCGAGAAAGTTGTTCATTTCCACTTCTGCTTGTTCGGGCGAAAGCCTTCCGCTCCTTACCAGTCCCCCCAGCTCCTCTTCTCGCCGCGCGGCGCGCTCATTAAGGGATAAGAGAAAGGATTGGAAGGTTTCCCCTTGGACACCATGGTTGAGTATGACGATTAATCCCGGAGCTGTTGCCTCGCGAGAGGATCGAGAATCAGAGTACTTGGCAATCAAAGCTCCGAAGTCTGCACCCCCTTGTGCTTCTTTTAGGGCTTGGGCGGCAAGTGTCTCCGCTTCTTCTTGGCTGCGCTGGCCCCCCATTGGGGTCAATCCGACAGCAATCACAATCCTTCGAATTGCGACTTCAAGCAGGGGGGGGTCTTGGGAAGAACTCACCTGCGGAACAATATCCAAAGGAACAAGGGGCCGCCTATCAGGGCGGTCACGATGCCGACAGGAACGCCTACTCCGGATCCCAGCCCCGGGAGGGTTCGTGCGAGCAAATCGGCTAAAACTAAGAACCCCCCACCTACGAGCCAGCAGCTGACCAATAAAAGAGTGTGATTAGCCCCCGCGAAAGGGCGCACAGCGTGGGGGACAAGGAGGCCGATAAATCCAATTGGCCCGGTATGGGCAACTACGGCGGCGGTGAGGATGCCGCATCCAAAGAGTAGATCTCGCCGGACCGTTGGGATGCTAATTCCTCGGGCCGCGGCCAATTCCTGGTCAAGGGCAAGCTGGTCGAGTGCTGGGGCCCTGCGTGCTAGCAAATACATCCCGGGAACAACCCAAATGGCCAGCGCGATTGCGCGTGCGCCTGAGGCGTCTTGGAGTGAACCCAAAAGCCAGCGGTCCATAGAAGCCAAGCGGATGGGGTCAGAAAGGTGGCGAATTAAAAGAATGCCAGCTCCGAACAGGAAGTTGAGGGTAACTCCGGCGAGTAGCAGTGTGTCACTGTGCCTAGCTCTGGCGGCGGCAGCGAGAATTATTAGCGTTTCGATAAGGGCGAAGAGGAAAGCTGCAGCCTGAATGGCATGCGGAGCAACGGCGCTGGGTAGGGAGGCGGCCAGGGTTGGGAATGCGAACAAGAGGAACGCGCCAAAACTGCCGGCGGCTGACACCCCAAGGGTGTAGGGGGTGGCGAGGGAGTTGCGCAAAAGAGACTGCAAAACAGCTCCAGCGCAAGCTAGGCATCCTCCGGCAAGCCACGCAAGCGCAACCCGCGGAAAGCGAAGGGAAACAATTCGCTCATCTGCTGACCATTCAGCCCTCGGGGTCCCCCAAGCATTTATCCAGTTTTTGATTGCAGGAAAAGTGTCAATGTCTACGGGGCCAAATGCTGGCGATATGGCCAGGGCAACTCCAGAAAACAACCCGGCAAGGGCGATTAGTCTTCCGCTAGACAGTGAGTGCGGCGTTTTCATTTTGGGAGCACGGCCATGTTGCCATCGGGTAGCTCGAGAAACCGAACAGCCTCTCCATAGAGTGATTTGAATTCGCGGGAAGCCAGTACTGCGCGGGGCTTTCCAATGGCTTGTATTTTTCCCTTATCAACTAGGGCCATGTGACTGGCGTGGGCAAGGGCGAGGTTGGGGTCGTGGGTTGCGCAGATAATGCCTAACCCCTCTTTAGACAGCCGGCTCAGTGTTCGGAAAGTGGCGGATTGGTGGCCAAGGTCTAGCATCGAAGCGGGCTCGTCTAGAAGCAAAAACCGTGGCTTCTGGGCAAGCACTCCGGCCAGTAACACGCGACGTTTTTCGCCGCCCGATAGTTCGCCAAGAAGTTGTCCAGAAAGGCTGTGCGCATCTACTTCGCGGAGGGCTTTTTCAATTTCCAGGGCGATGTTCTTGGCGTCGTCCCGCGCAATACTTTTAACGCCTAGGGCAACAACTTCATCAACTCTATATGGCAGGGCAGGGGCAATTTCCTGCGGAAGGTATCCGATTTGGCGAGATCGATTCTCGGGAGAGAATCGCTTGGTCGACTGCCCGTCAAGGAGAACGCTTCCCTTTCTGGGCTGAAGGACCCCGGCGAGCGTGCGCAGCAAAGTGGACTTTCCACTCCCATTGGGCCCGAGCACGGCAAGGAATTCCCCCTCCCGGACTTCGAGGTGGAGGTTTTGGAGAATTGAGGGTTTATTCTTGTAACCCACCTCCAGTCCTTCGGCGACAAGGGCCATATACGCTTATTATGCCGATTCTTGGCCACGACTATTACCTCCCCGACAGAACTAGTGAGAACGCGCCTTTCTGAGGCGTGCGCAGCCTACGGTTCATTGGGCGAGGAATTTTCAAGAGCAGTGGTCGAGGCGGCGGCTTGGGCCGAAGAGACTCTCCGCTCTGGTGGAGCAGTTTTCCTTCTAGGCAACGGTGGGAGCGCGGCCGATGCCCAGCACTGGGCCGCGGAGCTTGTAGGGCGCTACGCAGACGAAAGAGAACCTCTAAATGTTCAGGCCCTAACGACGAATTCTTCAACGATTACGGCTTTGGTTAACGACTATCCGCCGAATGAGGTTTTTGAGCGCCAGGTTCGGGCCCATGTAAAGAAAGGC
>DNPI01000222.1 GCA_003501525.1 Planctomycetota bacterium | reverse complement strand
TTTTGCTTAGCAGAAAAGCCAAATTCGGAATTTTGGGTGTTCTCTTCAGCGGATTGGCGCTTATGTTTGGAGGACATACTATCGAGGTGGAAGATTTCAATCAGGGCATTGTGTCTATCAGTCTTGATTGGCTACTCCTGGACATCTTGATACTTTCTCTAATATTTATCCCTTTAGAATTATTCTTACCAAAGCATAGAGAACAAACAAGATTTCATAGCGAGTGGAAAACAGATCTAATCTACTTCTCCATTTCGCACCTTTTTGTGCAGCTGACAGCAGTAGCCATAAAAACCCCGGCGGAAACACTCCTCTCAGGGGAATGGCTAATAGCAATCAGAGACCTTGTTTTAGCATTGCCGTTTATTGCTCAGCTTTTCCTCGCAATGTTTTTCGCTGACCTGTTTCAATATTTCATCCATCGATTGTTTCACAAGGTGAAATACCTTTGGAGATTCCACGCTGTCCACCATTCCATAAGGTCGATTGATTGGATTGCGGGTTCGCGTTTACACATAGTAGACATTTTGATAACGCGATCTTTCTCTTATCTTCCAATTTACATACTGGGCGTCTCTATGCCTGTTTTTTATGCCTATGTTGTTGTTGTTTCCTTACAAGCTGTAGGGGCACATGCGAACATCAGGGTCCCCTTTGGCTTTCTTAAGTATCTATTTGTAACCCCTCAATACCATCACTGGCATCATTGCGAGGATCCGAATCTATACGACAAAAATTTTGCCATTCATTTTCCGTTTATAGACAAGATATTTGGAACCTATTACCTGCCCGGAAGATATTGGCCAGAATCCACAGGACTAGGCAACGTGGAATATCCCAAAGGATATTTCAGGCAATTGTTTTATCCTTTCTTAAAGGACCCGTCGACGAACAAGCTGAGTGACCCCAGCAAGCGGTAAAATTCACCTCATAAGGTGCCCAAAAGGCCAACTCGCTAAAAAAATTCCTGCGGCCACCATTATCCAAACACCCAAATCACTCTGGGCATTTTGCGCCATGGCCAGATAGCCCGAATGGAAACTGGCAGAATCTAAATCTGCTGAGAACGCTTTACTGTAAAAGGACAATAGCCCCCCAGATTCAGTAATAATCTGCACACTCGGAATCGCCCAAATCAGACTACGAAAGGCAACGCCCGGCTGACCCGCCCGAAGACGGCCAATGGCCGCCAAGAGCCCATGAGCAACAAGAGCCATACCAAGCAGCACGAGCGTCATAAGAGCTCTTTGCCCGACCACTGCTTCCTCTGCACTACCAGCCAATGCGAAAGATGGAATTTCTCCTCTCACTCGCCATAAAGCCCACGCCGTAATACAACCCAATATTGCATAAGAAAAGGTCAGGAAATTTTGCAAGCTACGGCGCTTGCCGAGGGGAGCGACAAAAGAAAATAGGGCAAGGATGAGAGAAACAACGCACGAGGCCATTGCCCAGATACCAGCAAAAAAAAGTGGGTCGTTCACTACTCCTCAGTTGGGTTTTCGTCTTCCTCTGCCTCCGAAGGAGGTGGGAGCAAATCGCCAATAGAAACCAAAACCCGGTCAACATCAAACTCTGGCATCGCATAAACCCAAGGCTCGCCAGGAATCCAAAGCGGATGCACGGCCTTGTCTTCAATAAATTCACCCCACCGCAATTCAACAGAATCTTCTCCGGCGCTTGCGATAAACGTGCCCGCAGGAAACCCGAATGAGGATCCAGGGCCGATTTCTGGGTCACAGGCACCTAAAACATCTTTGATACTTAACGCTGACAACGTCCACGCGATAGCTGAAGCTTTCGCCGAATCCACTTGGCCTCTATCAGCGGGACTCTTAAAACTCCATTCCGCAGCCTCCGGAGCAAGTTCATCGTCAGCCACCGCATCATCGTCTTTCGCGATTTTCACCAGCTCCCATGTAGCGTCAGGTGAATCGCTCGTCCTTGCAAGTCTGTCGATTGCAGCACCATCGAGATCTTCGAACAAACGCCCTGAAACCCAAGAAGCCGGATCAGACGAAGGCGGAAAAAATGATGTACTCAAGAAAACTTCCTCGGCGTCAGCTCTCCGCAAGTAAAAGGCGAGAGAAGCATTGCGGAGGTTTTGTACATTTTGGCCACGGATTTTCCCGCAGACAATCTCAGCCACAAGACGATTGCCGGGGCCCAACATGCGGACGAGGGTTCCCTGCCCATCCGCCACCCCATACAGAGGATGGGATTCTTTTCGTTCCGCAACTATGTCGCGTGTTTTCAGTGCAACTATCCCATCAAGAAGAGTCGCGAGACGCCTAGCATCTGCCGAAAACCCGAATCTCTCTTCAACCATCCAGTCCTGTTCACCACGCACTAATGAAACCTGCTCGGCCTCCGATTGAATCTCAATCCGCTCTAAAAAATCTCGCTCGTCGGTGAGCTCCGGGAACAAAGGGCCGATTTGAGCGCGAGTCCTCTCATGCGCATCACCTTTCCAGGGTTGATTAATGACCAAAGCCACAGCAGTTGTGAGGCTCAAAATCATCAACAACAAGTGGTTGCGCGCACTCATTCTGAGCCTCCTGGGTATGAACGCCGCGCATTTCTCTCTCGCATCCGCCAATGTAAAAGTCCCGCCACCAGAACAAAAACTCCGGGGCCAAGCACATTTAGCCAAGCTATCTTGCGCTGTTGCGCACGTTTGTGAGCAAGAGCATTTCTGTCTAATTCCAAATTTTCTTCGTCCGTGGTCGCCCAGCCACCAGACGCTTCAATGAACTCGCTAGCGAAATCACGGAGGCGCCGATTGCGCTCACCACGGGTTCTTAATCGAATGAGAGCTTCGTCCCCCGCAAGCCAATCGACTAGATTCGCAGCAAAATCAGCATTCCCAGATCCTGGGCGAAGAATTGCATCGTGGAACAAGTCTGAATCTCCAATAACAACAAGAGCGCCTTCCCCACCTTCTGAGATTTTCTCGCGCTCAGGCGATACCCCTTCCGGGTTCTCCTCAAATGTCGTGGGAAACAATCCTGTCAAGGCAACAGCTACAGCGTATGCACGAGGCAATCCGCTCGCCGCAGCCTGAGCCCTCAGCAACTCCAGGTTCGACCTTTCGAGCGCCGGCGAGCTGTCACTAGGCAAAGTCCATGAGTCTTCTGAACTTTGCAAGAGCACTCGCGAAGTAATTCCCGCCGAGGATTTAGACAAAGATACTGGGTGCGCCCACATTAGGGTAACGTCTGAAATTTCCCGCGTAACTGGATGCTCAGAGTCAAGCGAATCCCCTGTTAAAGCGGGGAAAAAACCGTAAGGCATATCGAGCGGCACCTGAACTTGAGCTCCGTTCGGCAGCGTTAACACTTGCGATCCAGCTGGAACGCTTTGACATTGAGCGTCGTAAACCAGAGGTGAATGCACTTCTACTCCAAAAGAGTTCAGGAAATCATCTAACCCGGTTTCAATCTCGGTGCGCGCAAAAGAACCCCGCAAGTCAAAAGATTCATGGTCATAAAGGACGACAACTCTGCCTCCGCCGCAAAGGAATTGGTCAATCTCAAAGGTTTCCTTCGGAGTAAGTACGGAGGGCCGTATCACAACCAAAGCAGTAAGGTTCTCGGGCAGCCCCG
>DNPI01000192.1 GCA_003501525.1 Planctomycetota bacterium | reverse complement strand
GTCCTCTACAACACATATTGGGTTCGATTCAACCACAAGACTTTTAGGCACTCGGTTGCTGTAGATAACACTCTAGCCCTCTTTGCAGCAGCCAAAGCCGCCGGCGTCGAGCGAATTATTCATACCAGCATCACAAACCCCAGTAACGATTCTCCGCTCGAATACTTCAACGGCAAAGCAATCCTGGAGCGCGAACTCCAGGCATCCGGAATTCCCCACACCATCCTCCGACCAGCCGTCATCTTCGGCCCAGAAGATATCCTGATAAACAACATTGCATGGACACTCCGCCGCTTGCCTGCGTTCGGAGTCTTTGGAGATGGAAGCTACCGAATGCAACCTATCTTTGTTGACGATTACGCAAAGCTCTGCGTTGAGAAAGGAGCTTGCAGCAAGACGGAAACACTAAACGCAATAGGGCCAGAGACTTTTACCTACAAAGAACTCGTAAAGGCAATCGGCCAAATTATTGGCAAAGAACGCCCGGTAGTAGGTGTGCCGCCTTGGTTCGGATATGCCGCAGGCTGGGTCGTTGGAAAAATTGTGGGCGACGTTCTCATTACTCGCGAGGAAATCAAAGGCCTGATGGCAGATTTGCTCTGTACCGAATCCGAACCAACCGCCAATACACGACTCACTGAGTGGATGAAGGAAAATCGTGAATCATTGGGCTATCGCTACGCCAGCGAGTTAGCTCGCCGCAGGGACCGCACCCGCGCCTACCAAATTCAATGAGCCACAGGCTTCGGCCTATCGACTGGATGAGAGGGATTGTGATGATCCTTATGGTTACTGACCACGCCTCAGAAGCCTTCAACGCTTCCCGGCCAGTAACCGACTCCGTCATGCTTGACGGCTGGAATCAGCCACTCGACACCCTTCAATTTCTCTTTCGATGGCTGAGCCACCTGTGCGCTCCAACTTTTCTCTTCCTGGCTGGCACAAGCTTAGCACTCAGCATTGAACGCAAAAAAGCCAGAGGTGTAACGAGCAAAGGCATCAATCGTGACCTTTTGATACGGGGGCTTGTGATACTCGGAGCTGAGCTTGTTTTCATTAACGCATTGTGGGTTGCGAACACGCTTTTACTGCAAGTTCTATACGCCATTGGGCTCAGCATGATTTGCATGATTGCTCTCCGGCACCTGTCCAATCGCCTACTCCTCTGCTTCTCTTTTTTCGCGCTCACTGTAGGGGAGTGGACCAGCTCCGGCATCCTCTCGCTTCCTACTGAGCCACTCGCAGCAGCCAACGCTCTCCTCTTCTCCGGAGGTTCGATTCAGGTCGACATACTGGGCATCGACGAGATTCGCTCTGTCTACCCTTTGATTCCTTGGTGCGGCATGATGGCAATGGGCTGGGCCCTCGGGCGGCATCTAGTAGACAGGAAGAAAAGCCCCAGCGCGATGCCACTAGAAAGAGTTCTCGCAAGGCTCGGACTACTCGCTCTCGTAGTCTTCCTTGCAACTCGTTGGTGGAATGGCTTCGGAAACATGAGCCTCATCCGCTTAGACAATTCAATCCCTCAGTGGCTGCATGTCAGCAAATACCCTCCTAGCCTTTCATTTACTGGACTTGAAATAGGGATAATGCTCCTCGTCATGGCCGGTTTGTTCCGGTTCGATTCCAATAGAGAATCCCAACCCAACAGAAACAATCCGATCCTGCTCTTTGGGCAAACAGCCTTCTTCTTCTATCTCGCTCACATCTTCATGCTTGAAGTGGCCGCTTACTTAACAGATATCGACAAGATGGGGGACCTGGGGCACGCGCTCACGGCGTCCGTGATAGTCATCGTTGCCCTCTATCCGATGTGCATCGCGTTTCGGCATTTCAAGGCGAGCAGACCTCGAAGTCTGCTGCGCTATTTCTAGCTTCCTAAAAGCTAGGGAACAGCAACTTCAACGACTTCGCTGAAATCTCGGCTAGTCATATCGACAGCTTGAATCCAAACACTCCTTCCTGACATAGCTGCGGGCAATGTCGCCACAAATTCGACCTGCCCGGTCATATCGGTTCGTTTCTGGCCCGCAAGCTGAACAGGAGGAGCAAGGCCCAAATCACCCCAAGGGGTTGGCGTGCTGCCAGCTCCAGCCAGGGAATAGACCAGCGACACAAAGCCGCCGGGTGTTCCTTGCAGGACAGAACAGCTCGCTGTCTCGCCAGCCACGAAATTGCGAGGGACAGCAATTAGGCCTCCAGTCGTTGCGACCAAGTCTCCTGCTTTATCGAAAAGATGGACATCTTCGCTAGGGCTGATGTGCCCTTCGTAACCACCGATGACAAGCAAACTCATGTTCCCTTTTGGGGCAAGCGCACGTGCACGGAAATCTAGAGCACTGCGGACTAAGTAAAGACTGTCCTGGCCTGCGATAACAGACCCTGCGGGTATTTCCATGCTTACACCGCCATCCAAGCTCCATCCTGAAATATCCACTGCAACGTCGTTGAGATTGACGAGCTGCACGTACTCTTCCTCTTGGTTACCACTCACAGGGGAGTGGTCAATTTCACCAAAAGCGACATAGGGATACTCCTGCGCATGCGGGACTAATCCACTTCCAGCTGCCCCATGCGTTTCATAGAGATGGATGCGTCGCTTGGCAAAGTATTCAGATTTCAGAATGGCAACAGCCTGCGCATAGTCCATTGAAGTGTCGCCATAATCCGGGATTCCCCACTTGGCTTGGTCCAACTGGAGTTCGGGCAGGCATTGCGCCACTAACTCATCAACACGAGCCTCGAACTTCAATTCGCCTGCAGGGGTCTGTGGAGATTGAAGAGTGTCATCCATAACGGTTCGCAAATGCCGCAGGAACATTTCCTGAATGCGAGG
>DNPI01000019.1 GCA_003501525.1 Planctomycetota bacterium | reverse complement strand
TCAGTTATGAATAAAAGTTAATTTGTTAAGAGTAAATTAACTTTTATAATTCTTTAATTATATCTAGTTTCAGCGTCTCAGAAGATTGTGAAGGTTTTTACCTATCTGATCGGGATATCGGCACTATTTATAGCCGGATGCGCCGCCTATTTTAGCGTTCGTGGGATTGCGCTGACTTTCGGGGCGGTAAGCGCCTTTACCATACCGATCATCATAATGGCCTCCAGTCTTGAATTCGGCAAACTGATGGCCGCCTCCTTTCTTTATCGGCATTGGAATGTCTGCAACAAAGTGCTCCGTACCTATTTAATGGTTGCGGTTGGGGTTCTCATTTGCATCACCTCAGCGGGAATCTACGGTTACCTCTCTCAGGCCTTTGAGGAAACCGTGAGCCAGGTGGCCGGATATGAAAGGAAAATTGCCAGCCTGCGTGCTCAGCAACAGCAATATGACCGTGAAATTGTCTCCTACCAGAACATCGCTGATAGAAATACCGCGCTTTGGCGGAAGAAAAACACTGATGAACGTCAGCGGCTCAACTCCTACATTGCTGAGCGTCAAAGGGAGATACAGACAGCCCTAAAGGAAAAGAGTCAGCTTTCCGAGGAAACTGACAGGATCATCCAGGAGGAACGCAAACAGCGCGATGCTGAACAGCTGCGCCAAGAAGCGTTTAGGGAAACCGAACTAGCACGTTTGCAGAGCGTGATCACTCAGCGTCGCGAGGATATAGATGTCCTGAATAAGCAGAAAACGAGTCTACGGACTGGAAGTGACAATATTGCTGCGGTCGAACAGGCCCGGATCGAGCAGTTGAATGAACGAATTTCCACCCTTGATGCGGCTGTCAAGATCTACCGCGACAAGGGCCCCGGAGGGTTATTTAGGGAGGATGGATTGAAGCAGGCCTCGGAATTGTTGAAGCAGCAAGCTCCTGAGAGGGAGGGGATCCGAGCCCAGATTTCCGGAGCGGATGCAACCATCCAAAAGGCGCGTGATGATTTCTCGTTACGGCATACTGCCTTGGATAAGCGTAATGATGCTTTGCAGGAGGAGATTGCCGAGGCAAACCGGCAGATCAATACACTGCCGAATAAAGGAAATGAAAGGGCGGACAATGTTAGAGTTGCCCTAGAAAACCTGCAGACAGCCCGGGAGGCAGTCGATAAGCGTATTGGCGCATTGGAGGAGGAAGTTCGAAATACAAGCCAGAAGATTACCCAGATCGCGGAAGTTGGGGATATCTTCGAAGAGACATCTAATTTGGATGCCAAAAAGGCTGACCTTCTTGTCAAGAAAAAGGAGGCTGAACAAGCCATCCTCAAGCTTGATGATGATATTCGTGCCACGGACATCGGTTCGTTTAAATTCGTTGCCAGGTCCTTTTACCCCTCCGTTAAAGAGGCCGAGGCGACAGGCAACGCCGAATTGATTCGTGCCACGACCGATGAGGCGGTTCGCCTCGTGGTAAGATGGTTCATCATGATCATCGTTATTGTGTTCGATCCTCTTGCGGTCACCCTCATAGTAGCCTTCAACGCATCCTTGCTGAAGGGCAAAGCAGTTCTCGTAGCGGCGAAAGAGGTTACTACAAACGAGGATGACGACATTGAATCGGATGAAGAAACACCCAAGGGAGAAAGGGTTCCAACTGCTCCTAAATGGATAAAAAGCGCTTATCTCCCTCTCTACATTTTCACGGGTGTGATTCTTCTATGGGGCATATTTTCCTTTTTCGGCGGGAGCGGTGACTCGTCCAGACCGGCATTAGAGGGGGTAACATCTGTCCCGGCGGAGTCCAGCTCCTCCCGGAAAACCGATTATCTGGCACTTAATCTTGTTCCCAAGGAGGCGTTTGCAGTCTGTGGATTTTCCGGGGCTCGCGTCATGAGTGAGGTGGGTCTTCCAAAGGTGGTTCTGGACGAGTTTGTCCGAAACGCTCCCTTTGTCCGCAATGTTTGCTGGGATCCAAAAGCCTGTGGCGTCGATGACGACGGGGTGTACCTTTACTTTCTCAAGTTTCCCGAAAACTCCCGCCGTGAGGGGCACGAAAGCGACATATTGTTTACACTGTTGTTTCCCCTGGAGGATTCAGCGCGCTTCAAGGAATGGATTCTAAGTCAATTCAACCTGAAGACTGCTACGCCCGAATGGAGGGTGGTCGAAAATGAGTCCCCAAAATACGTCGCCGTGGGCCACAGGTCCGGGCACATCAGCGTGGGTTTCAATAATGAATGTCTTGCGATCGTTACGTCGTGGTGGTCCACCCAACCCGACCCTGAATTCCTTGACGCGGAACTGCGGGAACTGTTCTCCAGTGTTGCGCAAAAAACATCCAAGGATAATAACCCCTTTGCCAGGCTGGCCCACAGGGATTTTGATCTGGCGCTCATGTTCGATGCAGCTCGTTTCTTTTCTAACTTGGACAAGGAGGATACGCAAAATCTGTATCTAGATGTTAGTCCGTTTCTCGATTTTAAATGCTTGTTGTCTGGGCGGATGACAAATGGCGAGGTCTTGGTGAATGGGCAATACACTTATGAGAGCCCGGTCTTGGACGAGGATTTTGGGATTAGTGTTGCCAGCAAGTTGGAAAATATCCGCGCAAACGGGGAGGCTGGAGCCCTGCGGGTCGCCCAGGGCGAGTTTATGGAAATTTTCCTGCAGAGGTTGGATTACCACACGGTCTGCAAGACACTGGAGCAAATTGACTTGGCCAGGTCGGTGGGCTTCGAGGGATTTCTCTCCAAGAATTTTGTCCGGCAAAACGTTGACAAGTCGAGCGGTAGCTTTTCCCTAGCGCTTCGTACAGTGGATCCGGGTGGGATCGCCTTGTGCAACACCATTGATTTGCTAGTCGCAGCACTCAATCCGCTTGGCCCAGACACGTCGTCTTCGAAATCCATTAGGCCTGGCAAGTCAGGCAATTAAGTCATGTCTAGCCAATTGTTAAAGGTTGTTACGGTGGCGGTGGTGGTGCAGGCACTTATCGGCTGTGCTTCAAAGAAGAAAAAGGTTGTTTATGAGTCGGTGTCGGTGCTTGGCCAACCGAAAAGCGCAGCGGGACAAAGTGATGGGCAATTGCGCAAGCCAAGGGCAAAGGATCGCTTAAGCAAACCTAAGGCAGCGGCTTCAGCTATGCGCGCGGCCACGTCCAATATTTCGGCAGGGGCGAATCCTGACCGCAGGCCTGATCAATCCGAATCCTCACCCGAAACCATCGGCTTGCCCAAGCGCGGCACGGAACAGGAACGGAAGCGAGCGCCTGAGAAGAGGGTTATCTCCGAATCCAATCTTGTTCCCAATTTGTCGGGCCACATAAAAGAACAAAATCCCCGGCTAGCCTTCACCGAACCCCGATCAACTCAAGCAGGAACCACCCCGGCCGAGTTTGTCTCTACTCTTGGCTTTTCAAAACCGTTGAAAAAACTCGGTGTGAAACCAACCATAAAGGCTCGTGCCGTTGGCTTTGATGGGGAAACAGACATTCAAGGAGAACCAAATAAACAGATTACCAAAAGATCTCTCGGCTTCAGTGCAAAGAAGCACATTGGCCGGCCAGCCATGGAGAGGAACGCCGATGAGTCAACCATCCGGCCTCGTCCCGGCCTGCCATGGAAATACAATAAGGTAAAAAGTTGGATACAGCGGAGCCCGGGGAATCGTAATTCACGCATCGATTCTCCTTCGAGAAGTTATGACAAGGTGCGCGGTCTGCTAGGCAACCGCATGAAAGCTGGTTCACCCGGCGCAAAACAAAATCCAGTGGCATTCCCTAACGACTCCTCGCCAAGAACCTTTTCGAGGGCATCGACGTGGCTCCGCAAAAGGGGCCGTGAATGAACCTCCTAACCACAACAATCGCAGCCGTGGTG